>NZ_CABSQF010000028.1:0-62101 GCF_902479695.1 uncultured Phyllobacterium sp.
TAACAGTTGTCAAAGCGAAATCTTTGATAAAGCTTCGGAAACCGGAAAAATCGCCCATAATTTCCTGTATAAGTTCTGCAAGACGAAATGATACCTCAACCCGATGAAGGAGGGCCGATGATATCCGGATGGATCAGACTGATTGTAGCTTGGGCAACTGTGGGTGCCTTTCTTGTTTTCGGATATGGCTGGATGGCCGATCTGAGTTCGGTGATGAAAGCTTCGTTTCTGTTTGTCTGGCTGTTCGGCGTCATCATCTGGTCGGCCTTCGGCGTCGTGCATGAGGCGGAGGAACTGGCGGAACTGCTGGGCGAACCGCTCGGAACACTCATTCTCACCCTCTCCATCGTCATCATCGAAGTGGTGCTGATCAGCGCCGTGATGCTGAGTTCGGATGCACCGACGCTTGGCCGCGACACGATGTTCGCGGTGCTGATGATCGTTTTGAACGGCGTGGTCGGCCTTGGCCTGCTCATCGGCGGGCTGCGTTACGGCCAGCAGGGCTACAATCTGCAGGGCGCGGCATCCTATCTCATCGTCATCATTCCGCTGACGGTCATCCCGCTGATCCTGCCGAACTTTACGGTTTCCACCAGCAACGGCTCCCTCACCGTGGTTCAATCGGTGTTCTTCTCGATTTTCACCATTGCCCTCTATGTGATTTTCCTCGTGCTGCAGACGGGGCGACACCGCGACTTCTTCGTCTATCCCAAGGGAGATGAAGTGCCGCTGAAGGTGACGCCAGAAGCTGAAGCGCCCAAAGCGAAGCCCGCCGGGTCCATTGGCGGCCACACGCTGCTGCTGATCCTGAACATCCTGCCGATCGTGTTGCTGTCAAAGAGCCTGGCATCGCTGCTCGACCATGGCATTGCCAGCTTCGGCGCGCCAACGGCCCTCGGCGGCCTGCTCATCGCCGCCATCGTCTTCACGCCGGAAGCCATCACCGCGCTTCGCGCCGTTTCCGGCAATGAACTGCAGCGCGCGGTCAACCTGTGCCTGGGTGCGGCAACCTCGACCGTCGGCCTGACCGTGCCGGCCGTGCTTGCCATCAGCCTGTTCACCGGACAGACCGCCATTCTCGGCCTGTCATCCACCGAAATGACCCTGCTGGCGGTGACGCTGATCCTCAGCACCCTGACCTTTTCCGGCCTGCGCACGACGGTGCTCGAAGGCGCGGTGCATCTGATGATCTTCTTCGTCTATCTCGTGCTGATCTTCAGCCCCTGACCGGCGCAAGATCGAGGTGTTCGGCGACGAAATCGACGAACACCCGCAGCTTGGGCGAGAGATAGCGGCTCGACGGCCAGAGCACGCGGAACGTGCCGGAAAACGGGATGAAATCATCGAGAACGCTGACCAGCGTTCCCGCCCGCAGCTCGTCCATTATGGTGAAATCCGGCAGGCAGGCGATGCCAAGCCCCTCCTGTGCCATGTGGATCTGTGGCGCCGACGTGTTGCAGATGAGGGTCGCGGGCAGGTCGAGTTCCACATCCCTGCCATTGCGGGACAGTGGCCACGGCTGCAGCTTCCCGGTGGTCGGATAGCGATAAAACAGGCAATGATGCCGCGTCAGGTCCTCCGGCACTTCCGGTGTTCCCATGCGCGCGAAATAGTCCGGTGATCCGACAAGGCGCTTGCGGAACGAGCCGAGCACCCGGGTCATCAGCCGCGAATCATTCGGCTCGCCGGTGCGCAGGACCGCGTCGAAACCGTCCTCGATCACATCGACCAGCCGGTCGGAGCAATCGATATCCAGCTCGATGTCGGGATAGGCGCGCATGAAGGCGGACAGCACCGGCATCATCAACCGGTCCGCAATCGGCATGCTGACACGCAACCTGCCGCGCGGCGCCTCATTGGCCTGCGACAATTCCAGTTCGGCCGCCTCGATCTCGCAGAAAATGCGGCGGCACCGCTCCAGGAACAGCGAGCCTTCGGGCGTCAGCGTGATGCTGCGGGTGCTGCGGTGAAAAAGCCGGGCACCAAGCCGTTCCTCCAGCCGCGCAATGGATTTGCCGATGGCAGAGGGGGAAACGCCGAGGTGGCGGCCGGCGGCAACGAAACTGCGGTATTCGGCGGCCTGCACGAAGGCATTCCACGAGCCCAGATTGTCCATCGACACCACCTCTTCATTGCCGACAAAAATGTCGCTTGTGAAAGGAACTATAGCCTGTTTTTCCGTTTTGCGAAGATGACTAGGTTCGGTTTCCCATCGCAGGTGTGAAGCTTTGCACTGTAAAGGCATCGCCTCTCCGCCTGCCCAACCCCTTACTCATTGACCAGGCAAAGACATGACATCGATCACAACATCGCTGGACGAGGCTCCTCCCGCCTCCTCCTTCCGGCTGCCGCTCAGCGGCCTGCTTGCCCTTGCAGCAGCCGGTTTCATCACCGTCCTCACCGAAGCGCTGCCGGCGGGCCTGCTGCCCCAGATGGGCGCCAGTCTGGCGGTGCCCGAATCGCTGGTGGGCCAGCTCGTCACCATCTACGCTCTCGGCTCCCTCATCGCTGCTATCCCGCTGACCGCAGCCACACGCGGATGGCGGCGCAAGCCACTGCTGCTCAGCGCCATCGGCGGATTTGCCATCGTCAACACGATCACGGCGGTTTCCACCAGCTACACGCTCACGCTCGGCGCCCGGTTCTTTGCGGGCGTCTTTGCCGGGCTGCTCTGGGCGCTGGTTGCCGGTTATGCCGGGCGCATGGTGCCCGACCACATGAAAGGCAAGGCCATGGCAGTCGCCATGCTTGGCGCGCCCGTCGCGCTGTCTCTCGGCGTGCCAGCCGGGACATTTCTGGGCGCGTTTGTCGGCTGGCAATACACGTTCGGCATCATGAGCGGGCTGACGGTGCTGCTGGTCGGCTGGACCATCTGGAAATTGCCGGATTTTCCCGGCCAGGAAGCGGGCAGGCAATTGCCGATCTCCGGTGTCTTCGCCATTCCGGGCGTCAAGGCCGTGCTGTTTGTCACGCTGACCTATGTGGTGGCCCATAACGTGCTCTATACCTACATCGCGCCGTTTCTGGTTCCCGCCGGGCTCGCCGGAAGCATCGACAAGGTGCTGTTCGTCTTTGGCCTGTCCGCCATTCTCGGCACCTGGATGATCGGCCTGATGATCGACCGCTGGCTGCGTGAACTGACGCTGATCTGCATCGCGGCCTTTGCCGTGGCGGCCGTGCTCCTTGCCATCTGGTCCGCCAACAGCACGATGGTCTATCTCAGCTTCGCCATCTGGGGTGTGACCTATGGCGGCGTGCCAACCCTGTTCCAGACCGCATCGGCCAAAACCGCGGGCGATGCGGCGGATGTCGCGCAATCGATGATCGTTACCGTCTGGAACATCGGCATTGCCGGCGGCGGCATCATCGGCGGCTTCCTCCTGGAAACAACCGGCGTCACCTCGTTCTCATGGGTGCTTCTGCTACTGCTTGCCCTGGCCTTCATCGCCGCCGTCCGGGCACGAAGCCACGGCTTTCCGGCTGCAGTAACAGCGGCATAAATGCGATTGTGAGAAATCAAAACCGGCGGCGGTATTTCGCTGCCGGTTTGATCAGACCCCGGAGCGCACCGGCTGGGCGGAAACCGTCACGTCCTGCAGGCGCACGAAGCGAAAACCCTTTTGCTGCAGGGCCAAAACACCTTTGGCAACACCGGCACCGGCCACCCGGCCCGGCTGGTTGATATGGGCAATGATGACATCGCCATCCTTGGCAGCGGCAATACGCTTTTCCACCAGTCCGGCCATCAGCGAGGCACCCATATCGGCATTGAGCGAATAACCGGCCACCCGGTAGCCCATCTCATGGATAATGCGGATACCGTTTTCGCTGTAGCGGGCGGTCGCATCGCGATACCAGACCGGCTTGGCGACGGAGGCCTTCAGCATGGCATCGACACCGCCCTGGATTTCACTGCGGATGGCCGCTTCCGAGCCTGCGGTCTTCAACCCGAACATGGTGGGCTGGTTGTCGATGGCCGGGATATGGTTGAAACCGTGATTTTCCAGTTCGAACAAATCGGGATGCGCCTTCATGACCGCAAGCGCCTCGGCGTTGTGCCGCATCCAGCGGGCGGTGACGAAGATCGTTGCCGGGATGCGGTTTTCAACCAGCGTGTTGAGAATGCGCAGGTCCGTCTGCCCCGAACAGGCATCCAGCGTCAGCGCCACCTGCGGCGCCGCGGCGCCGCCCTTGGCAATATAAAGCTTCGGCTCGACGAATGGCGCCGGATGATCCCCGGCGGTTGCGATCCCCGCAGGCGTGACGAGAAGAAGAGCAGCGATGATGGCGGAAGCTGAGCGCACGGTGTTTACCAATCTTGAGAATTGCCCGCAGATACACGCGCAGATCACGTCCAAAATGCGGCACCGGCCCTGCCAACAGGGCCAAGGCGCTATTTTTGCTTGGCCGAGGCCTGTGCCGCCGCCAGGCGCGCGATCGGCACGCGGAACGGCGAACAGGAGACATAGTCAAGGCCGGTTTCTTCGCAGAAGTGAATGGAAGCCGGATCGCCGCCGTGTTCACCGCAGATGCCAAGCTTGATGTCCGGGCGGGTTGCCTTGCCCTTTTCCACGGCAATGCGCACCAGTTCACCGACGCCGTCCACATCGATGGAGACGAACGGGTCCTGCTGGATAATACCCTTCATCTGATAGGTCATCAGGAAGGCGGATGCATCGTCGCGCGAAATACCGAAGGTTGTCTGCGTCAGATCGTTGGTGCCGAAGGAGAAGAATTCCGCCACCTCGGCAATCGAATGCGCGCGTACCGCAGCGCGCGGCAGTTCGATCATCGTGCCGACGAGGTAGTTGATCCTGATATCCGCTTCCTTCATCACGTCGGCGGCGACCGCATCGATGCGGGCCTTGACGAAATCAAGTTCGGCACGCAGGCCAACCAGCGGCACCATGATTTCCGGCTCGACCGGAGCGCCTGTGACTTCCGCCGCCTGCACGGCGGCTTCGAAAATCGCCCGCACCTGCATTTCGGCAATTTCCGGATAGGAAATGGCGAGGCGGCAGCCGCGATGACCGAGCATCGGGTTGAATTCATGCAGGCTGTCGGTGCGCTCGCGCAGCTTCTCCGGGCTGACATTCATGACAGCAGCAACTTCCGCGATTTCCTCTTCCGTCTTCGGCAGGAATTCGTGCAGCGGCGGGTCAAGCAACCGGATCGTCACGGGAAGGCCGTTCATGATTTCGAACAGCTCCTTGAAATCGGCGCGCTGCATCGGCAACAGCTTGTCGAGCGCGGCGCGGCGGCCCTTCTCGCTGTCGGCCAGGATCATTTCGCGCATGGCGATGATGCGCTCGCCGTCAAAGAACATATGCTCGGTGCGGCAAAGACCGATGCCCTCGGCCCCGAACGAGCGCGCCATGCGTGCATCATTCGGCGTTTCGGCATTGGCGCGCACCTTCATGCGGCGCGTCGTGTCGGCCCATTCCATGATCTTGGCGAAATCGCCGGAGAACTCCGGCTGCAGCATGGGAACGGCGCCCTTGAGCACCTGGCCGATACCGCCATCAATGGTGATGATGTCGCCCTTCTTCAAAAGCACCCCGGCGGCCAGCAGGGTTTCATTGCGGTAATCGACGCGCAGGGAACCCGCACCGGAGACGCAGGGCTTGCCCATGCCGCGCGCCACCACGGCCGCGTGGCTGGTCATGCCGCCGCGGGTGGTCAGGATGGCCTCAGCGGCGTGCATGCCGTGAATGTCTTCCGGGCTAGTTTCGATGCGCACAAGGATGGCCTTGCGGCCTTCCGACTTCAGCTGTTCGGCATCTTCCGACGAGAACACGATCTCGCCCGTTGCCGCGCCCGGCGATGCCGGAAGCCCGCTGCCGATGACATTGCGCTTGGCCGAAGGATCGATCGTGGGATGCAGCAGCTGATCGAGCGAAGCCGGATCAATGCGCAGAACCGCTTCTTCCCGTGTGATCAGCCCTTCATTCGCCATTTCGACGGCGATTTTCAGGGCAGCCTTGGCGGTGCGTTTGCCGGACCGCGTCTGCAGCATCCACAGCTTGCCGTCCTCGATGGTGAATTCGAGATCCTGCATATCAGTGTAATGCTTTTCCAGACGATCCGACACGGCGCAGAATTCGGCAAAGGCCGCCGGCATCAGCTTTTCCAGCGACGGCTTGTCGGAACCTGCGGCAATGCGCGCGTCTTCCGTGATGTTCTGCGGCGTCCTGATGCCCGCAACCACGTCTTCGCCCTGGGCATTGACGAGAAACTCGCCATAGAGCTTCTTTTCACCGGTCGACGGATTGCGCGTGAAGGCAACGCCCGTTGCCGAACGCTCGCCCATATTGCCGAACACCATGGCCTGGATATTGACAGCCGTGCCCCAGCTTTCCGGAATGTTGTGCAGGCGGCGATAGGTGATGGCGCGCGTGTTCATCCAGCTGGAGAAAACAGCGCCGATCGCACCCCAAAGCTGCTTTTCCGGGTCCTGCGGGAATGGCTCTTCCAGCTCTTCCTCGATCTTGGCCTTGTAAAGGTCGATGATGCCCTTCCAGTCGTCGGCCGAGAGCGCCGTATCGATCTCGACACCGAGATTGGCCTTGGTATCCTCGAGGATTTCCTCAAAGACCGAATGGTCGAGCCCCATGACCACGTCGGAATACATCTGGATGAAACGGCGGTAGCTGTCATAGGCAAAGCGCGGATCGCCGGATTCGCGGGCGATGGCTTCCACGGTCTGATCATTGAGGCCGAGATTGAGCACGGTGTCCATCATGCCCGGCATGGAAGCGCGGGAGCCGGAACGCACGGACACCAGCAGCGGCTTGGACGGGTCGCCGAAATCGCGGCCCGTCACCGCAGCGATATGGCCAAGCGCCTTCTTGACGTCGGCTTCGAGCGCATCGGGATAACGATGGCCATTCTCATAGAACCAGCTGCAGACCTCGGAGGTGATGGTAAATCCGGGCGGGACCGGCAGCCCGAGCGCGCACATCTCGGCCAGATTGGCCCCCTTGCCGCCCAGAAGGTTGCGATCGCCGGCAGAGCCTTCCGCCTTGCCGTCACCGAATGTGTAAACCCACTTCACCATTGCAGCCTCCCATGCCGCCGTCCACGCGCCGCAAAGCGCTGAAGAAGGTCTATTCGATAGGTTCGTGAAGCACCACCAAAAAATGCTGCATTGCACCATTCAAATCGATTAGCAGAGTAAATCCGCGTTAATCTTTGAAATCCTTCGTCATTTCAAGCTTGAAGCAGTCTGGTATCAGCTCGCCTCGCGCAGCTGCTCGGCGGTCTGGAGATCGACCGACACCAGCTGGCTGACGCCCTGTTCGGCCATGGTGACGCCGAAGAGGCGGTTCATGCGCGCCATGGTGATCGGATTGTGGGTAATGACGACAAAACGCGTTTCCGTTGATGCAGCCATTTCGTCCATCAGGTTGCAGAAGCGCTCGACATTGTGGTCATCGAGCGGCGCGTCCACCTCGTCCAGCACGCAGATCGGCGCCGGGTTGGTCAGGAACACCGCAAAGATCAGCGCCATTGCGGTCAGGGCCTGCTCGCCGCCGGACAGCAATGTCATGGTCTGCGGCTTCTTGCCGGGCGGGCGGGCAAGAATTTCCAGACCGGCTTCCAGCGGGTCTTCCGATTCAATCAATTGCAGTTCCGCCGTGCCGCCGCCGAACAGATGTGTGAACAGGCGCTGGAACTGCGCATTCACCACTTCGAACGCCGCGAGCAGCCGTTCGCGCCCCTCGCGATTGAGGCTCTGGATCGCCTGGCGCAGCTTCTTGACCGCCTCGATGATGTCTTCGCGCTCGCTGACAATCGCCTCGAGCCGCGCCGACAATTCTTCCTGCTCTTCCTCGGCCCGCAGGTTGACGGCACCGAGGCGCTCGCGCTCGATCTTGAGCCGTTCCAGATTACGGTCCGTCGCATCGACATCCGGCAAGGGATCGTTGGGGCCAAGGCCTGTCAGCTTCATTGCTTCATGCGGCGCGCAATGGAGAGCTTCGGCAATGCGTGTTTCGGCGTCATGGCGGCGTTCCTGCGCAGCTGCAAGGCGCTCTTCCGACCGTGCCCGGCCTTCACGCGCCGTCGCCAGCGCCTGAATGGCATCGGTGGCAGCGCGGTCCAATTCCTGCTGACGCGCTTCCGCCACGGCCAGACGATCACCGGCCTCCTTGCGCAACGCTTCCGCTTGCGAGAGCTGCGACAGCAGCGCCCGGTTGCGCTCGGCAATTTCATCGGGCGCATCGACCAGATCGGCAAATTCTTCTTCCGCTTCCTGTCGCCGTTCGGTCAGGGATTCGATCTGGCGGTCGGCATTCAGCGCGCGGTCGTTCCAGCTCCTCCGTTCAAACCCGATGGACTCCAGGCGCCGCATGCGGTTCTCGGCCTCGCGGCGCAAGCCCTCATGCACGGCGCGTGTCTCGGCGAGCGCCGCCCGGTCGGTCATGACTTCGGCGGTCAGTTGGGTGAGGCGGATATTGACTTCTTCCAGATCCGGCGCGCGGGCCAGCCGGTCTTCGGCCTCAAGGAACTGTTCCTGTGTTTCTTCAAGCGTTTCGGCGAGGCGGGCCTTGCCCTCATCCAAGGCCGCGCGGCGGCTGGAAAGCTGGCCTGCAGCCCGTTCGGCTGATGCAAGCGCCTCGCGCGCATCGCTGACGGCGCGTTGCATGGCCCGCCAGTGATCACGGGCCATACGCTCGTTCTCGACCGATTGCCGCACAGCAGCTTCGGCCGCAGCGATAGCTGCTTCCGCCTCGCGCAGGCGCTTCGTCGCTTCGACAACTTCGATATCAAGTTCGGCGAGGCGGTTTTTCTGGGCCAGACGCTGGGCCGCCGGTGTCGGGGCATCGGCGCTTGCCGTATAGCCATCCCAGCGCCACAGCGCACCGGAACGGCTGACCAGACGCTGACCCGGCTTCAGCGATGCCTGTATGCGCGCGCCGTCCGCTTCATCGACAATGCCGATCTGGGCAAGACGGCGGGCCAGCTGGCGCGGCGCCTTGACCACACTGGCAAGGGTTTTCAGCCCGGACGGCAGTGCGGGATCATCACCGGCACCGTCCACATCACCCCAGAAAACCGGAGCGCTGCGATCCAGCGGCGCATCGAGATCTTCACCGAGCGCGGCGCCAAGCGCGACCTCAAATCCCTTTTCCACCTTTACCGCTTCAACAACGGCGGGAAACAGGTCCGACCCGCCGACATTGATCATCTTGGCCAAGGTGCGGGCTTCAGTCTCGATCCGGTTGAGATTGCTGCGGGCGTCCTGCACCGGCTGGCGCAACTGCGCTTCCGTGCGGCGCGCCGTCTCGACGGCCGCTTCCGCCGCCAGGGCGGCATCCTCGGCCTGTTCCAGCGTTGCCTCGGTTGCTTCAACCAGCGCCTGCTTCTCGATAGGATCGGCAAGAGTGCTGATCTGCGCCGTGATGGCGGAGAGATCGCGTTCCACATCGCCCATCTGGCGGGCAAGGCGGTCACGACGCTCGGTGCTTTCGCGCAAATTGCGCTCGATCTGTGCCCGTTCGGCGGTGGCTTCGGCGCGTTCAGCCGTTACCTTGGCAAGGGCCGCTTCGCTTTCCCGGAGCTTGGCATCGGCCCGCTCAAAATCGGCGCGGGTTGCCAGTTCATGTTCGCCCGCATTGGCGTTGTCCTGATTGAGCGAACGCTCTTCCGCATCGAGACGCGCCAGAATATCGGCATTGTCGCGCACCATCTGCTCTTCGCGGGCAATATCAGCGGTGAGCTGGGCCAGACGCTTTTCCAGCTCCGACTGGCGGGCACGGATACGCTGGGCCTCTTCCTCGATCTGCGAACGGGCGATGGTCAGGCGCTGCAGGGCCGCGGCAGCCTTGGTTTCCGCCTCACGCAGATCCGGCAGCTTGTGCGCGCCGATCGCCTGTTCCTTCGCCGCGTTCATCTGGACCTGGGCGAAATCGCCAACGCCTGATGTCGCGGCAGACAAAGCCGATTGCGCCTCGGCCTCCTGATTTTTGGCGACGGCCCACTTCAGATGCAGGAGGATCGCTTCGGAACGGCGGTTATCCGCCGTTCCGAAGCGATCTCTTGAAGCGATTGGCCTGACGCGATTGCCGTTTCAGGCTCTCGATCTGGGTTTCCAGCTCGCCGACGACGTCTTCCAGCCGCTCCAGATTTTGTTCCGCTGCCCGCAGGCGCAGTTCCGCTTCGTGGCGACGGGTGTGCAGGCCGGATATGCCGGCAGCTTCTTCGAGAAGTGCCCGGCGGGCCTGCGGCTTGGCCTGAATGAGCTCGCCAATGCGGCCCTGACCGACCATGGATGGCGACCGGGCACCGGTCGACTGGTCCGCAAACAGCAGCTGCACGTCCTTGGCGCGGGCATCCTTGCCGTTGATGCGGTAGACCGACCCTGCCTCGCGCTCGATGCGGCGCGACACCTGTAGTTCATCGGCATCGTTGAAGCTTGCCGGGGCACTGCGATCATGATTGTCGAGAAACAGGGTGACTTCGGCTGTGTTGCGCGACGGGCGCGTGCCGGAGCCGGAGAAAATGACGTCATCCATGCCGGATGCGCGCATGTTCTTGTAGGAGCTTTCGCCCATGACCCAGCGCAGGGCTTCCACGAGATTGGATTTGCCGCAGCCATTGGGGCCGACAACGCCGGTCAATCCGCTTTCAATGACGAATTCGGCGGGTTCGACGAAGGATTTGAAACCGAGGAGGCGGAGTTTCGTGAAGCGCATCAGAGGCCCTTCCCGCACAAAACCGCAAGGGCGGACGCGACAAGGCGTCCGCCTGAATTCAACAGGCAGCTATCAGAGTAGACCGTCGATAATCGCTGACATTTCGTCAACCGATAGGGCTCCTGCATATTTCGTGCCGTTGATGAAGAAGGTCGGCGTAGCATTGACGCCGAAATCCTTGGCTCCGCGGTCACGCGATGCATTCACATCATCCAGAAGTTTTTGGTTCGTCAAGCAAGCGTTGAACGACTCCTGTGTAAAACCGGCCAATTTGGAGATTTGCATCAAAGGTTCTACTGCATTTGCCGATGCGGCCCACTGTTCCTGCTGTTTGAACAGGACATCGACAAGCGGATAGTAGCGGTCTTCCGGGGCGCAGCGGGCGAGCATGAAGGCAGCGGCAGCGCGCGGATCGAACGGGAATTCACGCAGGATGAGCTTGGCCTTGCCCGTGTCGATGTACTTTTCCTTGATCGTCGGCAGCGTGGCAACGGTGAAGTGCGCGCAATGCGGGCAGGTCATCGACGCGTATTCGACGATGGTGACCGGGGCGTCGGCCTTGCCCAGCACGATATCCTTGAGAGGACCCTGCTCCATCAGCTTGGCCTGATCGACCTTCCCGGCGGATTCCGGGATCTTGACGTCGGCGGGCGTACCGGGCACCGGTGTCGCGGCGGGCTTGGCCGCATCTTCTGACCATGCCGGGTTGCCCGCTGTCACAGCGAGCGCCGCCGTCGATACGGCCGCGAGGGTCAGAATGTTTCGGCGTGTCAGCATGTCAGTCATAAGGATCACCTGTCTCCGGTGTTGATTATGCGTTGTTGACTCCGTAGAGCCCTAAGGCAGTCTCTTTAAGGCAGAGCTTGCCATCTGTCTTTGAATTTTTCGTGATCTGAACGGGATAAAATCAGGCAGAACTGTTTCAGCGCTTGATCTTTTCCGCGTGGATGCTTTGCCCGAGCCGTTCCAGCGCCTCGCGCAGGCTATCGTCCTCGATGGCTTCGACGACGCGACTGATCTTTCCCCTGGTTGCCGCGTCGACGGGCGGCAATGCACGCCGCTTCGGCGCGGGCAGCGTGATCGCCTTCTGCTCGATCTTGATGCGGCCGACCGCGGCAAATCCGAGAAAGGCATTGACCCGGCTGATGATTTCACCGGTCTCGTGCTGGATGCGCATGGCGGTAAACCCCTGGCAGGCAATCACCAGTGTCGCCGGCTGGAACGGATCATCCTCATGCGCACGGCGTGGCCACAACAGTTTCAACGGGCGGGACTGGTCACCAAGAGCGGGGCCAACCACTTCTTCCCAAGCCTGAACAAGCTCTATCGTGATCCCGGCGCGCTTGCGCAGGACAGGATCGAGCACGCCCGATGCGGGATCGGCCAATGGCCGGAATCCCCTTTGCTTGCGGTCATCGCTCATTGTATCGGTTGCCCCGTGTGTGGAATGGAAGCGTCAGCGGCCATTATAGCCGCGAAACCATTCGACAAACAGGGGAATACCCTCCTCCAGCGTCGTCTTCGGGCAGAAGCCGAGATCACGCGTGGCAAGGCCGATATCGGCATAGGTGCGCTCGACATCCGCCGGCGGCATTGGCTCGAACTTTTTGACGGCTTCGCGTCCCACAGCCTGCTCGATGATTTCGATAAAGCGCAGCAGGGCCACCGGATTGTTGTTGCCGAGATTGTAGACCGGTGCAGTTTCCGCAGGATTGGACAGGATGCGGTTCACCGCACCAAGCACGCCGCTGACGATATCATCGATGAAGGTGAAATCGCGCGCCATCTTGCCGTGATTGTACACTTTGATCGGCTCGCCCTTTGAAATCGCATCGGTGAACAGCCATGGCGCCATGTCAGGACGGCCATAGGGGCCATAAACCGTGAAGAACCGCAGGCCCGTCGAAGCGATCTTGTGGACGTGCGAATAGGAGTAGGCCAGCAGTTCAGCGGAGCGTTTCGTCGCCGCATAGACGGAAACCGGATTGTTGACCGGATCGCTCTCGGAAAACGGCACCTTGGTGTTGGCGCCATAAACCGATGACGAGCTTGCATAGACGACCGGTGGCTGCTTCGGCATCACGCGGGCCTGTTCAAACACAGTCACCTGTCCCTGAACATTGGCATCGACATAGGCTGCCGGATTTTCCACGGAGTAGCGCACACCCGCCTGAGCCGCCAGATGCACGATGACATCCGCGTCCATGTCGCCGGCAATCGCGGCACGCAATTCCTCGGGTCTGGCAATATTGGCGCGGGCAAAACGGATATTGGACTGGCCGTCGAGCGCCGACAGGCGGGTCTCCTTGAGGGCCACCTGATAATAATCATTGAGATTATCGATGGCGATGACCTCAAAGCCTTCCCTGGCGAGCCGCCTTGCCACGTGAAAGCCGATAAAGCCTGCCGCTCCGGTAACAATCGCTTTCATGTCAGAACTTTATCCCCAACCCATTATCATGCCGCATCATGCCGCTAGTGCGGCTTTGTCTTGTTCGGCGCGGTCCGCGATTTCCCGCACCGACAGATAGGGTGTCGGACCGGAAATCGTGCAAATGAGCAGCGTCACGTAGATGAAGACCGCATCGGTCGCGTCGTGCCCGAACATGATGCCAAACATTCCCGTGATCACATAAGCCGTCACGAGCAGCAAGGAAAGCGCCGTCGTCAAATCCCGCCCAGGTCCGGGTTCTTTCAGGCGCGCGGCGACAATGGGTGCCGACAGCAGCAGAAGCAGCGCCAGAACCCCCAGCACCCCGCCATCGACTGCCGCATTCAAAAAGCCGTTATGGACATGCGTGAACAGCATGTATTTCTCGGGAGGCAGATCCAAAGCCCTGTTGACCGACTGCATGCGGTTTTGCGGGCCCTGTCCGATAAGCGGAGACGCGAGAAACGCCTTTTCAGCGCCGCTCCACAACAGGAGCCGGGCACTCAGCGAGCTGATATTGTTGGGATCTTCGTCCAGTTGCACGATATCCGTCTGCAATGCGCTGTAGCGATCCATGATCTTCGGGATTGCCGCAACAGCCACGACCACGAGCAGGAGCGCCATCAATAACTTAACGGTTCGATTGATCGAGGGCAGCGTCTGGCCGCGCAGGTACCAGAACAGAATGGCGCAGTGAAACGGGATGACCAGCCAGGCCGACCGGGTGCCGGAAAGGAATACGCAGACCAGCCCGCAGGTGAAGCCTGCAACCGCAATCAGCCGTTCAGTTTTGCTTTGTGAGTGGACGTTGAGCAGGGCGATGCTGCCGAACAGCACGGCGAAAAGCCCGAATACCGCAGCATTGCCCGCACCGCCGGTGGCGCGGCTCTCATGCAGGAGCATCTGCACCACGCTGTAAATCAGGGCGCCGATCATTCCGATGCCGGCGCCGGTCACGAAGAATGGACCGATACGCCCGTCGAGACTCACCCTCAGCCTGGGGAGAATGGCCCAGACCGCCAGGAACGGGATCATCTTCAAGAGATATTCAGCACCCTTCGCCAGATTCGGGCTGAGAAGTACGACGAGAACCGTCACCAGGACATAGGCGGTAAAAATCCGGGCGATGATGCGGTCCTGGCGCGTCATCTGCCAGGGAAAGCGTCGCAGGACCAGGGAAATTATCGCCCAGAGGAAAGCGCAGACCAGCGTTACCGAGGTTCCGCTGACCAGCAAGCCGGGGAAAAGTGCAAACAGGAAAGTGAAGATGCGATTGTTGCGATCAATACCGACGAGACGCCCTTTTGTGGGCAGCAGCAGGGCGTTGGTCAACTGAGCTGGGAACATTTATGAATCCGAATGTTCTTGAATTTACTTTCGCAACCGTTTCATGAGAAATGTCACTTCACTTCCCTGTAAAGCAGTTTTGAATTGATGCAACCAATAACGAATGAACTGCTCGCCTGGTATGATAGCCATCATCGCATTTTACCCTGGCGCATAACGCCGGGGGATCACAAGTCCGGAATTGTAGCTAATCCCTACCGCATCTGGCTGTCGGAAATCATGCTTCAGCAGACGACGGTCGAGGCGGTAAAACCCTATTTCCTGACCTTCATACGCAAGTGGCCAACGGTCATGGACCTGGCTGCCGCCAGCCAGGATGACGTGATGCGCGCCTGGGCCGGGCTCGGCTATTATTCCCGCGCGCGCAACCTGAAAAAGTGCGCCGATATCGTGGCAGCGGACTTCGGGGGGCATTTTCCCGCCGATCTTGCCGGGCTCAAATCATTGCCGGGAATCGGCGATTATACGGCAGCGGCCATCGCATCCATTGCCTTCGGCATGCCGATTGCCGTTGTCGACGGCAATGTCGAGCGTGTCATCACGCGCCTCTATGCCCTGTCGACGCCCCTGCCCGCGGCCAAGCCCGAAATCCGGCGGCTGATGCAGTTGCTGACCCCCGACAAACGGCCGGGTGATTTTGCGCAGGCGATGATGGACCTCGGCGCAACCATCTGCACGCCCAAGCGGCCGGCCTGCGTGATCTGCCCCCTCAACGACAATTGCGAGGCACTGAAAACCACGGACCCGGAGTTTTTCCCGGTGAAGGCACCCAAAAAGGACAAACCCGTTCGCCTTGGCGCGGCGTTCATCGCCGTTTCCACCAATGGTGAAGTCTATCTGCGCGGGCGGGCTCAAACGGGATTGCTTGGCGGCATGACCGAGGTGCCGACGACGGAGTGGACCTCCCGAATCGATGGCGAAACGGGTATCGATGCGGCTCCCTTTGGTGCCGAATGGGTGCCCAGCGGCACAATAACCCATATTTTCACGCATTTTGAGCTGCGCCTGACGATCTACGCGGCCCGGAACGTGCGCAAGCCGGCCGGCACGGATGGCTGGTGGATCAGCGTGGAGAATCTGGACAATGAGGCATTGCCGACAGTGATGAAAAAAGCCATTGCTGCCGCAATACCGGATGCTTTCGAGAAAAGAAGGAAAGAGGCATGACACCCGTCAAACACATCGTTTTCGACATCGGCCAGGTTCTTATTCACTATGATCCCGATGTTGCTTTCCGCAGTGTCATCCCGGATGCCGCCGAGCGCAAATGGTTCTTCGACAATGTCTGCACCCACGCCTGGAACATCGAACAGGACCGCGGCCGCAAATGGGCCGATGCCGAAGCGCTGCTGATCGCCGATTTTCCCGACCGCGAACACCAGATCCGCGCCTTCCGGCAGAACTGGCACCAGATGATCACCCATAGCATCGATGACAGCGTCATCATCATGCGCCAGCTGATCGCCGACGGGCACGATGTGACGATGCTGACGAATTTCGCCTCCGATACGCTGCGCGAAGCCTGGCAGCGTTTCCCCTTCCTGACGGAAAGCCGCGGCGTAACCATCTCCGGCGATATCGGCCTGATCAAGCCTGACAAGGCGATCTATGACCATCACGTCGCAACATTCGGCGTGGAACCCGCCGCCACGCTTTTCATCGATGACAGCGCCAAGAATGTCGCCGGGGCGCAGGCTGCCGGATGGCAGTCGGTGCAGTTCATCGATCCGCAAACGCTGCGCGCTGACCTCAACCGCCTCGGCATCCGCGTCTGATCCGCTGCACACAACGAAACGCCCAAGGTGTACCTTGGGCGTTCCGGGATCAGAGCGGTACTGGAGGTCTCGTCCGATCGGATTGGGATTTAAACGCCGGCGGAAACCATTCCGTCGCGGACCTGCTTGCGCAAATCATCGATCGGCTTGAGCTTGCCGTCTTCCTCATAATGCCAGAACGTCCAGCCGTTGCAGGCATCAAAACCCTGCACCTTGGCGCCCATACGGTGGATCGAACCCGCGTCGCCATTGCTGGCAACGGTTCCGTCAGCGCGCACGATGGCCGCATGCCGCTGGCGAATATCGCTCAAGACGACGCCAGGCTTCAAGAGCCCTGCTTCGACGATGCTGCCGAAGGCAACACGCGGTTCGGCCCGCTTGCCGGTCATCACCTTGAGTTCGGCGCCGCCCAACTCCTCGACCGAGGCAATCCGGCTCATCGCCGCGTCGATGTATTTCTGTTCCCGTTCAACGCCGACAAAATGGCGGCCCAGACGTTTGGCGACCGCGCCTGTTGTTCCCGACCCGAAGAATGGATCGAGAATGATGTCGCCGGGTTTGGACGAAGCCATGAGAATACGGGCCAGGAGGGCTTCCGGCTTCTGTGTCGGGTGGATCTTGTCGCCATTCTCATCTTTCAGACGCTCCGCACCGGTGCAAATGGGAAACAGCCAGTCGGACCGCATCTGCAAATCGTCATTGGCAGCCTTCATCGCTTCATAGTTGAAGGTGTAGCCCTTGCCCTTCTGGTCGCGCGACGCCCAGATCATGGTTTCATGCGCGTTCTGGAAGCGGCGGCCACGGAAATTCGGCATGGGGTTGTTCTTGCGCCAGATGATGTCGTTGAGCATCCAGAATCCGAGATCCTGCATGGTGGCGCCAACGCGGAAGATATTGTGATAGGAGCCGATGACCCAGATGGTGCCATTCGGCTTCAAAACGCGGCGGCAGGCAAGCAGCCAGGCGCGGGTGAAGGCATCATAGGCCTGGAAACTGTCGAACTGGTCCCAATGATCATCAACCGCATCGACCTTTGACTGGTCCGGGCGATGCAGATCGCCGTCAAGCTGCAGATTGTAGGGCGGATCGGCAAAGATGACATCGATCGAATGATCGGGCAGACGATTGAGGGCGGCAACACAGTCGCCTTTGAGGATCGTGTCGAGCCAGGAGGATTGCGGCGCAGCCTGGGGCAGGTCATTGACGAGACGAACAACGGACATGGGATACTCGATTACTGGAGACGCGTTACTGAACTGACCTTATGGTTACCGAGCAGGGTAAACATCGCGTTAAGGCCGACAGATATCCGTGAATGAAAACAATGCGCTTTTCTTTGACGCATCGCCAATAAGAGTGTAGTCGATGCCGGCAATCCCCCAGACTTGACCCAAAGCTGCACGATGCAGCCATTTTTCACGAACAGGTATGACGTAATGGAACCCCAGCTGATTATTTTCGACTGCGATGGCGTGCTCGTCGATTCAGAGATATTGGCCGCCGAAGTCGAATCGAAACTGTTGACGGAGTCGGGCTATCCGATTGAGGCCGAGGCCATTGCCGAGCGCTTTGCCGGACTGACCTGGACCGACATCCTCATTCAAGTGGAGAAAGAATCGGGCGTCCCGATTTCCGCGTCGCTGATCGAGGAATCCGCCCGTCAGATGGACCACAAGCTGCGCCATGAACTGAATGTCATCGAGGGTATCGAACCGGTCGTCGCCGCGCTCAAATACCCCAAATGCATTGCCTCGAACTCGACCAGCGCTTCGCTGAAGATGATGCTGGAGCAAAGCTCGCTCTACGAGCTCTTCGCTCCCAACATTTTCTCGGCGCGCGAAGTGGGAACCCGGAAATCAAAGCCGGCGCCGGATGTCTATATCTACGCCGCCAAGCATTTCAACGTCGATCCTGCCCGCTGCATCGTGATCGAAGACTCCGCTCACGGCGTGCATGCGGCTGTGACCGCGGGCATGCGCGTTATCGGCTTTACCGGCGGCGCCCATACCTATCCGGGCCACGCGGACAAGCTGACCGATGCTGGCGCTGAAACCGTCATCAGCCGCCACCGCGACCTCCCCGCCGTTATCGAGGCCATGGCCGTCTGGTCCGAAGCCGTCTAGGATCAGCTGATCCGGCAAAAACTGAGGTGCGTGGTTCGACAAGCTCACCATGAGGGAAGTGGTTTGGCTGCAATGCCAATCGCAAAGGTTGCAGAATATAACTTCCCTGCAATGCTCACTCTCCCTCATGGTGAGCTTGTCGAACCACGCACCACACATTTCTGCCATTCAAACAAAACAAAAGGCACCGCCAAAGCGGTGCCTCTTTCATAAAGCCGGCTGCGCCAGCCTTGTTTTTACTTCTTCTTTTTCGTCTTGGTCTTTGCCTGGGAATCATCCGGGCCTTCGTCAAATCCGATGAAGACCTGAATGTCCTTCGCCGTCGGCGTCGGGAAGCTGACATTGGGATCGTTGAAAATGAACTGCGATGCGGCCGAGGTATCGGTCGCCGAAATCGGCTGCCGGTAGAGCTTGGAATACAGCACATTCGATCCCTGCATGACAGCAACGCGGATCGGCATGGTCAGCGTGCCGGGGCTGAATTTCGGGCCGGGAACGACCTTGCCGGAAATGGCGACATTCATCCCGAGCGTACCGCCGTTGCGCTGGCAGGAGCGCGTCTCGTCGGCGATCGATGCCTGATAGATCAGGTTTTCCGGTGCCTTTGGCGCCTTGCCGTAATTGTTGAAGATGGCTGTTCCCTCACGGATCGTCACCGGCGGGCAATAGGCGGTCAGTTCCGTTGCGGTGATACGCGCCTGCGCTTCCTGTACGGCCGGATCCTTCGATGCATCCTTGGCACCGCTGGTGGAGCATCCCGCAAGACCCACAGCGAAAATCATGCCGCAAAGTTGATAGAAGGGCAGAGATTTATGTGTTTCTGACTTCATGAACTGAACTTTCCTTGACGAACGGACCTGTTCTATACCAACGGTGAGGTAAGAATGCGACGGTGCTTTCCAGCTTTCTGCCACAGGAGTTGGCTGGCTCGCAAGCGCGGTACAAAAGGCGAATGATATGAAATATGCAAGCACTCGCGGAGAAGCGCCGGTTTTGGGCTTTTCCGATGCCCTTCTGGCTGGTCTGGCGCGCGATGGCGGCCTTTATCTGCCTCAGGAGTTTCCACAGTTTTCCCCTGAAGAGATTCGCGCCTTGCGCGGCAAAAGCTACGAAGAGGTGGCAATCCGCGTCCTCACCCCGTTCATCGCCGGCGATATCGATCAGGCGGATTTCGAGCGCATGGTGCACGAAGCCTATGCAACCTTCCGCCACAAGGCGGTCTGCCCGCTGATCCAGACCGGGCACAATGAATTCGTCCTTGAGCTTTTCCATGGCCCCACCCTTGCATTCAAGGATGTCGCCATGCAGCTGCTCGCCCGGCTGATGGACTACATCCTTGCCAAACGCGACCAGCGCGCGACCATTGTCGGCGCCACATCAGGCGATACGGGCGGCGCGGCCATCGAAGCCTTCGCCAACCGTGACCGCACGGATATCTTCATCCTGTTCCCGCACAACCGCGTCTCGCCGGTGCAGCAGCGGCAGATGACGACATCGGCGGCGTCCAACGTGCATGCCCTGGCCATCGAAGGCAATTTCGATGACTGCCAGTCGCTGGTCAAAGGCATGTTCAACGACCTGAGCTTCCGTGACTCCCTTTCGTTGTCGGGCGTCAACTCGATCAACTGGGCGCGCATCATGCCGCAGATCGTTTATTACTTCACCGCGGCGGTTGCCCTCGGCAGTCCGGACCGGCCGGTTTCCTTCACGGTCCCGACCGGCAATTTCGGCGATATTTTTGCCGGCTATGTCGCCAAGCGCATGGGGCTTCCCATCGACCGGCTGGTCATCGCAACCAACGATAACGATATTTTGACCCGGACAATCGAGACGGGAAAATATGAAACACGCGGCGTCTTCCACACCACCTCGCCGTCCATGGACATTCAGGTTTCGTCGAATTTCGAACGCCTGCTGTTCGAGGCGCATGGCCGCGATGCCGCAGCTGTTCGCCGTTTGATGGACGGCCTGAAGCAGTCCGGCAGCTTTATCATTGCCGACGCGCCGCTTGCGAAAATCCGAAGCGAATTCGATGCGGGACGCTCAAACACGGCGGATACCGCCCTTGTGATCAAGGATATTCTGGCACAATCGGGCTACCTGCTCGATCCGCATTCGGCCATCGGCCTGAAGGTCGCACGCGAAAAAGTCGGCGCCGGCGTACCCAGCATTGTTCTCGCGACGGCGCATCCGGCCAAATTTCCCGATGCGGTGGAAGCCGCAAGCGGCGTTCATCCGGCGCTTCCGCTCTGGCTCGGCGACCTCATGCAGCGAAAAGAACAGTATACGGTACTTCCCAATGACCTTAGAAATGTGGAAGAGTATGTCAGCCGACGTTCAAGAGCGGCAAGGTAAGGAGCATTGAATGGGCGTTGAAATCAGTCGCCTCTCCAACGGTCTGACGATTGCGACAGAGACAATGCCGCATGTGGAGAGTGTAGCCCTTGGCATCTGGGTCAAGGCAGGATCACGTAACGAGGCGAGCAATCAGCACGGTATTGCCCATCTTCTGGAACATATGGCCTTCAAGGGAACGGAAAATCGCTCCGCCTGGAAAATAGCCGCCGATATCGAGGATGTGGGCGGCGAGATCAACGCCGCCACCAGTGTTGAAACAACATCCTTCTATGCCCGCGTCCTGCGCGATGACATGCCGCTGGCCATCGATATTCTCGCCGACATTCTCAACAGCTCCAAATTTGACGCGGAAGAGCTGGAACGCGAGAAAAACGTGATCATGCAGGAGATCGGCGCGGCGCATGACACGCCCGACGATGTGGTCTTCGACCGCTTCACCGAAACCGCCTTCCGCAATCAGACGATCGGGCGCACCATTCTCGGCACGCCGGAGACCGTCCAGTCCTTTTCATCGGCCGATCTGCGCCGCTATATGGATGACCAGTACAGCGCCGAGCGCATGGTTGTTGTCGCTGCCGGCGGTGTCAAGCACGACGACTTCGTCCGGGAAGTGGAAAGCCGCCTTGGCTCTTTCCGGGCAAAGACGACGGCGCCGCAACCCGATGTCGCCCATTATGTCGGCGGAGACTTCCGCGAGCAGCGCGACCTGATGGATGCGCAGGTCGTTCTCGGCTTCGAGGGCCGCGCCTATCACGTGCGCGATTTCTATGCCTCGCAGCTCCTTGCCATGATTCTTGGCGGCGGCATGTCCTCGCGGCTGTTTCAGGAAGTGCGGGAAAAGCGCGGGCTGTGCTATTCGGTCTATGCCTTCCATTGGGGTTTCTCCGACACCGGCGTTTTCGGCATCCATGCCGCGACCGGACGCAGTCACCTGAAGAAGCTCGTCCCCGTCATCATCAACGAACTGCACGAAGCGGCCCGCAACATCGGGCAGGACGAATTGAACCGCGCGCGGGCGCAGTACCGTGCCAGCCTGCTGATGTCGCATGAGAGCGCGGCAAGCCGGGCCGGACAGATTGCCCGCCAGATGCTGCTCTACGGCCATGCGGTTTCCACCGAGGAACTGGTGGAGCGTCTGTCCAAGATCACCACGGAACGCCTGACCGATCTTGCCGGGCGGCTGTTCATCGACGCATCGCCGACTTTGGCTGCCGTTGGTCCAATCGCCCCCTTGATGAAGTTCCCTGATATTCGACATGGGCTGGCAACGGCAACGCCGAGCCCACGAAAAATAGCGGTCTAGAGCGTCAACGGCAAAACGCCATGATCGCCCTGCCCTTCCTGAAAAGCGCTTCGCCCTTGCTGCAGGGCGAACGGCTTTATCTGCGCCCCCCACAGGTTTCCGATTATCGGGCCTGGGCAAATTTGCGCGCACTGAGCCGGGATTTCCTTGCGCCATGGGAACCGCTGTGGGCCGATGACGATCTGGAACGCAGCGCATTCCGCCACCGGATTCGGCACTATGATGACGAGGCCGCGGCGGGAACGGCGCATCCCTTCTTTCTTTTCCACAATTCAGATTCCCGCCTTCTCGGCGGCATCACGCTTGGCAACATCCGGCGGGGTGTCGGCCAAAACGGCATGATTGGTTACTGGATGGGCGCGCCCTATGCCGGTCAGGGCTATATGAGCGAAGCGCTGCGCCTGCTGATATCCCATGCTTTTACCAAAGTCCGGTTGCACCGGCTGGAAGCCGCCTGTATTCCAAGCAATGAAAGATCGATCCGCCTTCTCGAAAAAGCCGGATTTCAAAGGGAAGGACTGCTACGCTCCTACCTGAAAATAAATGGTACGTGGCAAGACCATCTTCTCTTCTCGCTCATAGAAGACGATGTGCGCGCCAAATAACAAAGGTTGAATTCGTGGCATCATTGACCGGACACATGCTGAAAGGCCTATCGAGGATTTTTGTCCTCCTCTTTTTGATGATGTCCATGCTGTCGGCTGCCAGCGCCTTTGAAACCATCAAGATCACCAAGGAAAGCACCGCACTCGATCTGTCCAAGGCTGTGGAGATTTACCGGAACCAGGGCGAGACCTTCCAGATTTCCACGGCGCCCGGCACCGACGGCATTGTCCGCCGCATCGAGGTGCAGGCCAATGACAGCCGTTCCACCGGCGACTGGGCGGCCTTCTCGCTGGCCAATCCCACCGATGAACAGATCGACCGCCTGATCGTCGCGCCGCATTTCCGCCTGGTCGGATCGGGTTTCATCTGGCCGGATCTCGGCTCGACGCGCATCACCTCCATCACCCCCAGCGAGGGCTTTGCCCTCGACAGGCAGGCCAGCGAAGACGCCGATATTTTCCTGGTCACCCTCAATCCGGGTTCGGTCATCACCTTCGTCGCCGAACTCGCCTCACCCAACCTGCCGCAGGTCTATGTGTGGGAGCCGAATGCCTATAAGGACACGGTCAATTCCTACACGCTTTATCGCGGCATCCTGCTCGGTATTGCCGGTCTTCTCGCGCTGTTCCTGACCATTCTTTTTGTCGTCAAGGGAACATCGCTCTTTCCGGCAACAGCAGCCATGGCCTGGGCGGTTCTTGCCTATATCTGCGTGGATTTCGGCTTCTGGAACAAGCTGATCGAGATCACGCCCGGCAATGAACAGGTCTGGCGGGCGGGCACCGAAGTGGCGCTTGCGGCGACACTGGTGATCTTTCTCTTCACCTACCTCAATCTCAACCGATGGCACGACAATTTCAGCTACGGTGCGCTGACCTGGATTCTGGGTCTCGGCATTCTCTCCGGCGTGGCCATTTTCGATCCGCCCATCGCGTCCGGCATTGCGCGCTTTTCCTTTGCCCTGACGGTCATCGCCGGCATCGTCCTCATCGGCTTCTTTTCATTCCGAAGTTACGACCGGGCGATCATGCTCATACCGACCTGGCTGCTCCTGCTTGTCTGGCTGCTGGGAAGCTGGCTGACCGTCTCCGGCATCCTTGCCAATGACATCGTCCAGCCGGCGCTCGGCGGCGGCCTCGTGCTGATCGTCCTGCTCATCGGGTTCACCGTGATGCAGCACGCCTTTTCCGGCGGCGCCCTGCAGCAGGGGCTGTTTTCCGACGTGGAGCGGCAGGCACTGGCCATCATCGGTTCCGGCGACATCGTCTGGGACTGGGACGTGCCGCGCGACCGCGTCGTCACGACGCCGGACCTTACCAATTTCCTCGGCGCTTCGGCGAGTTCGCTGCATGGCGCCGTGCGCAACTGGCTGCCAACGCTGCATGCCGATGACCGCGACCGTTTCCGCACCACGCTCGACGTCATCCTGGAAAACCGCCGCGGCCGCATCTCGCAGACCTTCCGCCTGCGCGCCAATGACGGCCACTACTACTGGTACACGCTGAAAGCCCGCCCGGTGATCGGCTCCGACGGTGAGATTGTCCGCTGCGTCGGCACCCTCATCGATGTGACGGAGCAGAAAAAGGCCGAAGAACGCCTGCTGCACGACGCGGTCCATGACAATCTGACCGGCCTGCCCAACCGTGAACTGTTCCTCGACCGCCTCGGCTCCGTCATCACCATGGCACAGACCGAAAGCAAGATCCGCCCGACCGTGTTCATCATCGACATCGACCGCTTCAAGCAGGTCAATGACGGGCTCGGCATGTCGGCAGGCGATACGTTCCTTCTGACCGTCTCACGGCGTCTGCATCGCCTCTTGCGGCCGCAGGACACGTTGAGCCGTCTCTCCGCCGATCAGTTCGGCCTTATCCTGGTATCGGAAGTCGAGCCGGCGCGCATCGCCGCCTTTGCCGAAGCTGTCAAACAGGCCATCCGCGCGCCCATTGCCTTCGCCAAGCGCGAAATCGTCCTGACCGCATCGCTTGGCCTGATCACCTGGACCAGCGGCAGCACGGCCTCTCCGGAAGACCTCGTGAAGGACGCCGAGCTTGCCATGTTCCAGGCGAAACGCTTTGGCGGCGACCGGATCGAACCCTTCCGACCGGCGTTCCGTGCGGTGGGCAGCGACAAGCTGCAGCTCGAATCCGACCTGCGCCGCGCGCTCGAGCGCCACGAAATCCACATTGCCTATCAGCCGATCGTGCGGCTGGAGGACAACACCATTGCCGGTTTTGAAGCCCTGATGCGCTGGGATCACCCGCGTCGCGGCTCGATACCGCCATCCGAATTCATTCCGATTGCCGAAAGCTCGGGACTCATCGTGCAGCTTGGCCTGTTCGTCATGCAGCATGCGGCGGAAGACCTCGTCAATTGGCAGCGCACCATCGGCGCCACGCCGCTGTTTGTCTCGGTGAACATATCGAGCAGCCAGCTGATCCGTCAGGATCTCATCGACGATGTGCGCTCGGTGCTGACCCAGACACAGATCGATCCGGCCAGCCTGAAACTGGAACTGACGGAATCCCTGATGATGGAGAATCCCGAGCGGTCCGCACACGTTCTCTCCAGCATCAAGGCCATGGGCGTCGGTGTATCGCTGGATGATTTCGGAACGGGCTATTCGTCCCTCTCCTACCTCACCTCGTTCCCCTTCGACATGATCAAGATCGACCGGTCATTCCTCAAGGCCGAGCAGCCGCAGAAAGTCACGCTGCTGCGCTCGATGATCAGCATGGCTCATGACCTCGGACTGTCGGTTGTGACGGAAGGCATCGAGAATGAGAGCGACGCGCTGCAATTGCGCCAGATGGGCTGCGAATACGCCCAGAGCTTCATGTTCAGCCCGCCGCTGACGCTCGATGTCGCGACAAAGCTGCTGCGCGAGCAGTTCCAGCAGTCAAAGGCATCGTAGGATCAGGCGTGACCGGCGACGGTGGCGAGGCGTGACGGGTCAACGCCCATATGCGCCAGCAGCCGATCATATTTGCTTTCGAGGTCGGTGTCGAAAAGCAGTTCCTGCGGCGCGCGGCAGGTAAGCCAGCCATTGTTGGCGATCTCGTTTTCAAGCTGCCCCGCCGCCCAGCCGGAATAACCCAGGGTCATCAGGGCGCAGCGCGGGCCGCGGCCGCCGGATATGGCGCGCAGAATATCCACCGTGCCTGTCAGGCAAATCTCTTCCGAAACAGGCATGGTGGAATCCGTCAGATAATCGTCGGAATGCAGGACAAAGCCGCGGCGCATCTCCACCGGTCCGCCATTGCGCACGATGAAATCGCGGGTGCAGTCAGGCAGCATGATGGCCTGATGTTCATCGAGAACGCCGAGCTGCACGAGAATGTCGGAGAATTCCATCTCCTGGGGGCGATTGATGATCAGCCCCATGGCACCCTTTTCCGAGTGCGCACAGACGTAGATAACCGAACGCGCGAAGCGGCTGTCGTCCATTCCCGGCATCGCCAGAAGGAATTGACCATTCAGAAATCCGGTCTCTTTGTTCGCCGTTCTGAAAATATCCATCGAATAAAGGTATCAAGGATTGCGCAAATGACAACGGTTTTGAACGAGGAATTGTAAAAAGAGCCGGAATCCGGGCGCGTTCGCGCAGGATATAACGCGCGCCTCACATAGAAATGATGAGCAAATTCCGTGACATCCTTGATAAGGCCGAAAAGGCCTGCAATGGTCCGCGCATGAACACGAACACGCCCATTTTTCTCGCTGCAGCGTTGACTGTTGCGGCTTTTGCCTCGCCGTCACAGGCTGGAACCTCCGAGTGGACAAAGACACCCGGCGGCAGCGTCCGGCTGATTGTCGACAATCCCCAGAAGGGTGCGAGCGAAGTACACGGCGCGGTACAGATCAATCTCGATCCGGGCTGGAAAACCTATTGGCGCGAGCCCGGCGATGCCGGTGTGCCGCCGGAACTCGCGCTCTCCCAGGAGGGCAACATCAAAAGCTATTCGCTCGGGTTCCCTGCGCCACACCGGTTTGAGGACGGCACTTCGAAGTGGTCAGGGTACAAGAAATCCGTGGCATTGCCGGTTATCCTGACACTCGCCGACCCCTCCAAACCAGCCCAGTTCAAGGGCCATGCGTTTCTCGGCATCTGTGAGGCGATCTGCATTCCCGTCACCGCCGAATTCGATATTTCCATCGACAACAGCCCGTCGGACGCGCTGACGAAAACGCTTGTCAGCGATGCATTTGCCGCCCTGCCCGACAAGGCATCGGCTTCGTTCGGCGTGAAAAGTGCCGTGCGCCGGGATGATCATGTCAAGGTCACCGTTCAGCTGCCGACGGATCAGCCGCAGACCGACCTCTTCGTTGCCGGCGAGGGCGGCGTGACGTTCGGCATGGCGAAACTGAAAAGCCGCGAGGCGACAACCGCCGTGTTCTCGGTGCCGGTTCTCACCGGCAAGGACAAGAAGGCCGTGACGCTGAACTACACCCTGGTCCAGGGCGAGAAGGCGGTTTCAGGCAAGCTTGAGGCACAGGAATAGCACCGGTCTACCCTCGACTTTTGGTCATGCACGCCCTATCTGCATAGGGCTAATTTTGTTCATATGGAGCCAATTCATGACAATCAAGGTAGGCGAGCGTTTGCCGGACGCCACGTTCAAGACAAAATCCGATGACGGTGTCAGCGAAGTCAGCTCGGACACCCTGTTCAAGGGCAAGAAGGTGGTGCTTTTCGCTGTACCGGGTGCCTTCACCCCGACCTGCAGCATGAACCATCTGCCGGGCTATCTTGAAAACCGCGATGCCATTCTGGCGAAGGGTGTCGACACCATCGCCGTTGTCGCCGTCAACGATCCGCATGTGATGGGCGCCTGGGCCAAGGCCACCAATGGCGAGGGCAAGATTCAGTACCTGTCCGATGGCAATGCGACCTTCACCAAGGCTGTCGGCCTGGATATCGACCTTGCTGCCGGCACGATGGGCGTGCGCTCCAAGCGCTATTCCATGCTGGTTGAGGATGGCGTGGTCAAGGAACTCAACATCGAGGACTCGCCCGGTCAGGCTGTGACCTCAAGCGCAGCGACCCTGCTCGGCCAGCTGTAAACAGCGACAGAGCCAACCTATGCAAGGGGCCGGTCTGACCGGCCCTTTTGTTTGCTCAGGATTTGTTTTTGAACGGCGCCATGCCGGTTCGGGCAAGCTCGTCGGCACGCTCGTTCTCCGGATGTCCCGCGTGCCCCTTGACCCAGTGCCAGACAACCTTGTGGCGCTTGCGTGCCTCATCCAGCGCCTGCCAAAGCTCGGCATTCTTCACGGGCTTCTTGGCAGCGGTTTTCCAGCCGTTGCGCTTCCAGCCCTCGATCCAGCCGGAAATGCCATCACGGACATAGACCGAATCCGTATAGAGATCGACCGAACAAGGCTCCTTCAGCGCATTGAGCGCGGCAATGGCCGCCATCAGCTCCATGCGGTTGTTCGTGGTATCCGCTTCACCGCCGAAAAGCTCTTTCTCATTGCCGTTCCAGCGCAGGACCGCGCCCCAGCCGCCGGGGCCGGGATTGCCGGAACAGGCGCCATCGGTAAAAACCTGTATCGACTTCACGAGGCGGCACCCGCTGGCAGAAGGCCATATTCTTCAGCGGATTTGATCTGGCGATGGAAGCGCATGCGGCGGACATATTCCATCGGGTCCTTCTTGACGACGAAACTGCCCTCGGGAACGGTCAGCCAGTCATAGAGCCGGGTGAGCATGAAACGCAGCGCCGAGCCGCGCGCGAGGATGGGCAGGCTCTCCGCCTCCTCCGCCGACAGGGGACGCACGGAATTGTAACCGCGCAGCAGTGCCGTGCCCTTGGTCAGATTGAAGGAATGATCCTTTTCAAAGCACCAGGCATTCAGGCAGACCGCAACATCATAGGCGAGCAGATCCGTGCATGCGAAATAGAAATCGATCAGGCCGGAAAGCTTGTCGCCGAGAAAGAACACATTGTCCGGGAAAAGATCGGCATGGATGACACCGGCCGGCAGGTGCTGCGGCCAATGGGCTTCGAAGAAAGCCAGATCGGCTTCAGTCTCGCTGGCGAGGCCCGGCTCGACCCGGTCGGCATTGGCCTTTGAATTGTTCCACAATGGCCGCCAGCCGGCGACGGAGAGCGCGTTCTTGCGGCGCATGGGGAAATCTGCCCCCGCCACGTGCATGCGCGCCAGCGCCTCTCCCAGTGCGTGGCAGTGCTGCACCGTGGGCCTGCGCATCCACATGCCTTCAAGGAAGGTCACGATGGCGGCCGGGCGGCCCGCGAGTTCGCCGATGCTGGAACCGTTCTTCTGCCCGACGGGCAAGGGACAACTGATCCCCTTCCCCGCAAGGTGCTGCATCAGCCCCAGAAAGAACGGCAGATCATTGCTGTTCACACGCTTTTCATAGAGCGTCAGGATGTAGGAGCCCTTGCTCGTATGCAGCAGATAGTTGGAATTCTCGACGCCTTCGGCGATGCCCTTGTAGGACAGGAGTTCGCCGATGTCATAATCCCGAAGGAAGTGCGCAAGATCGATTTCGTTGATATCGGTATAGACAGCCATAATCAGTGACTTCCGTTGACGAATGCCATGTCGCCGCTGGTCAGTTCCACATCGCGCAAATCGCGCATGACATGGAAATTCTCGGTTTCGATGGTCGTCTCGGCAAGTTCAATCGACACGGAATAGCGCTCCGAAAAGGACTGGATGATTTCATCGACAATGATTTCAGGTGCGGACGCACCGGCGGAGAGGCCGACGGTGGCAATATCGCCGATCAGGTCCCAGTCGATATCCGCGGCCCGCTGCACCAGCAGCGATTGCGAAGCGCCGGAGCGCTCTGCAACCTCGACCAGCCGCTTCGAATTGGACGAATTCGGCGCACCGACGACGAGGAACAGATCGCAGCCTGGCGCTGCCGCCTTCACAGCGTCCTGACGGTTTGTCGTGGCATAGCAGATGGATTCGGCCGCCGGCGCGGTCAAATCCGGAAAGCGGCTCTGCAATGCGGCGATGATCCCGGCGGTGTCATCGACCGACAGCGTCGTCTGCGTGACGAAACCGAGGTTCTTCGGGTCCGCCGGCTGGTACTTCTCAGCGTCTTCGATGGTTTCGATCAATGTTACCGCGCCCTCCGGCAATTGCCCCATCGTTCCAATGACTTCAGGATGACCGGAATGGCCGACCAGAATGACGTGGCGCCCAAGCCGCTGATGGCGCATGGCCTGCTTGTGCACCTTGGAGACAAGCGGACAGGTGGCATCGAGATAAAACAGGTTCTTGTGTTCCGCGTCTTCCGGCACCGACTTCGGCACGCCGTGCGCAGAGAAAACCACGGGCTGGCTGCGATGTTCTGCCGGGATTTCGTCGAGTTCTTCGACGAAAACGGCACCGCGCGCCTGCAGGCCCTGCACCACATAGCGATTGTGCACGATCTCATGCCGGACATAGACCGGTGCGCCATATTTCTTCAGCGCCAGGACGACGATCTGGATGGCGCGATCCACCCCGGCGCAAAATCCGCGCGGTCCGCACAGGCGGATTGTCAGTGGTTTCTTGTCAGCCATGGTCATAGGTCTCGCGGAAGTCGAAGCGTTGGATGTGCCCATGGAATTGGGCGGCAATCAACGGGAAGTCAAGTCCGAAGGTTGAGTTTCTGCTTTGTCGCCCTGCCTGCGCCGCACCATGGAGATGATCACGATGGTCAGCAGTGTCGCCGCCAGACCATACCACGTGACCGCATATTGCAGATGGCTGTTGGGAAGATCGATGATGGTGACACCGCCGATGGGAAAGCCGCCGGGATTGGGCGTTTTATCAGCATCGATGAAGAACGGCACCAGCTGTTCGGGATTGATGCTGGACTGCGCCGCCATAACGGGCAGGTCTTTCCAGAAATAGATGTTCTTGACGAGATCATTATCAGGAAGAATGGAGGACGGTTTTCCAGCCAACGGATTGCGCGCAAGCCCGGTGACGGTCACCGGTCCCGCCACTTCGCCCTGTTGGCGTGTCGACGCATTCTTCTGGTCGTAGGGCACGAAGCCGCGGTTGACGAAAACCGCCCGGCCATCGTCGAGTTGCAGCGGGGTATAGATGAAGTAACCGGAATAGCCCTCATAAGTGGCAAAGAAATGCCGCTCGCGGTCATTGAGCAGACGCCCGGTGACTGTCACGGGACGGTACTCGACATCATGGTCCTGCGCCCATATCTTTTCGATCTCCGCCAGCGGCTGCGGTGCGGAATGGGTGCGCGCGGCGATGGTTGCCAGCAGCGCTTCCTTCCATTGCAGGCGTTCCACTTGCCAGGTACCGAGCCCGATCAGAATGACAAAGAGAATAGCGCTGAGGCTCAGCGTGATCCATGGAAACCGGGCAGGCCTTGCTGGCATTGCAACATCACTCATGGGCAGCGGGAATATCAAGGCGCCCTTCCGCAGCCTTGTGTTTGTATTGAAGGGCAATCAGGACACCTTTCATCCAGCGCAGAGCCGTCAGGCAAAGCACAAGCGCCAGCGGAATCCACAGGATGAAATGCACCCAAAGCGGCGGATCGAGCGTGACTTCCATCCACAGCGCCAGTCCGACGACGATGAACCCGATCAGCAACATCACCAGCACGGCCGGACCATCGCCCGAATCGATAAAGGAATAATCGAGCCCGCAGCTGGAGCATTGCCGGGCCGGTGTCAGAAAACCATCGAACAGCTTGCCCTGCCCGCAGCGGGGGCAACGCGCCTTGACGCCCGCAGTGAACGGGTCAACTGGCGGATAAAGGGCTCTGTCTTCACTCATGGGTTGGTCTCGATCGGTGTTCCATCCTGGACCAGCGCCCAGATTTCATCCATTGCGCGATTAGTGACGCCATTGCACCCCTCTGTCCAGTCGATAAGTTGAAGCACCCGCCCCTCGTTGAGATTGTGCCCAAACAATAAGGGCGGCCATGTTTCCATGACCGCCCTCTTTATTTCTGTTTGCAGCGGCTTGCTTATTCGACGGCCAGCGTCGCACCCCATGAGGCCCAGACGTAGATCGAGAAGAACAGGAACAGCCAGACCACGTCGACGAAGTGCCAGTACCAGGCGGCAGCCTCGAAGCCGAAATGCTTCTGCGGGGTGAAATCGCCGCGCATGGCGCGCAGCAGGCAGACCAGCAGGAAGATCGTTCCGATGATCACGTGGAAGCCGTGGAAACCCGTGGCCATGAAGAAGGTCGCGCCGTAGATCGAATCCTTGAACGCGAACGGTGCGTGCATGTACTCGTAGCCCTGCACGAACGAGAAGAGCATGCCGAGCAGGACAGTCAGCGTCAGGCCGGTGATCAGGCCCTTGCGGTCCTTGTGGATCAACGCATGGTGCGCCCAGGTGACCGTCGTACCGGACAGCAGCAGGATGATGGTGTTGTACAGCGGCAGGTGCAGCGGATCGAGAACTTCGATGCCCTTGGGAGGCCAGTGACCACCGGTGAATGCCGCACGGGCAACCTGCTCTGCCTCGCCCGGGAACAGGCTGGCATCGAAGAAGGCCCAGAACCAGGCAACGAAGAACATCACTTCCGACGCGATGAACATGATCATGCCATAGCGCAGGTGCAGGGAAACGACGCGGGTGTGGTGCCCTTCCTTGCTCTCCCGGATGGTATCCGACCACCAGCCGAACATGGTGTAGAGAACGATGGCCAGGCCGATGAAGAACAACCATGGCTGTGCCAGGTTATGCCCAAAGAGCGGCAATTCCCCGCCGCTGTGGTAGCGCATGTAAGCGATGCCGCCGATAGCCATGACAAAAGCACCGACAGAGCCTAGGAACGGCCATGGGCTTGGGTCGATAATGTGGTAGTCGTGGTTCTTTGTGTGCGCTTCGGCCATTTTAACCCCCGCAAGTTCTATTCATCTGTTTAGCCACTGACAAAATGTCAGCGCAAGTTCAAAGCTGTCCCGACGGCTTGTCTTTCTTCACGTCCGCACTGGCGGCAACCGGTGCCGGCATCGCGATCGGAAAGAATGTGTAGGACAGGGTAATCGTGTTGACGCCCTTCAGTTCTTCCGAATTGACGATATCCGGATCGACGAAGAAAACGACGGGCATCTGCATGTCTTCGCCCGGCTTCAGGACGGTGTCGGTGAAGCAGAAACATTCCACCTTGTTGAAATAGGCACCTGCCGCTTGCGGCGTGACATTGAAGGCTGCACGGCCGGCAGACGGCTTGTCCAGCTTGTTGATCGCTTCGTAGTGAATGAGCTTGGTCTCGCCAATGTTCATCGTCACTTCGCGCTGCACAGGCTTGAACTGCCACGCCAACCCGTCTGAGGTATTGGCGTCGAAGCGAACCGTGATCTTCTTGTCGAGGATCGTGTCGGACATCTGCTCGACCCGCTGGGTCGTGCCGCCATAACCGGTGACCTGACAGAACATGGCGTAGAGCGGCACGGCCGCAAAAGCCATGCCAACCATGCCGAAGAAGAAGGCAAGGCAGGAAATCGCGATTGTCCGGTCGGAAACCCGACGCTTTGGCGCAGGCGTGCTATCCGCCGCTGGTATCTGGTTATCTTCCACAGGAGCGCTCATCACATCTGCCGTTCGAGAATCCTGGCACCGAGCTTGGCCCATGTGCCGACATAAACGAGGATTACAAACGCGGCCAAGGCCAGGGCAAGCGCGATGGAGCGGCTGCGCTGCGCCCTTTTCTGTTTGGGTGTCAGTGTAACGCGATCATCACTCATGTCATGCACCTGCCAGGAAAAGTGCTTTGCGCACAAGGATTTCGCCGAGAAGTACGGCATAGAGACTGAAAAGATAGAAGATCGAGAAAGCGAACATCTTCTTCGCCGGCTTGATCATCGGCGCGCCAACCGGCGCACGCCAGACGGTCCAGGCGTAGAAAAGGAACATTGCTCCGGCGCCGATGGAAAACACGCCATAGACAATGCCGGCAAAGCCCATGACCCATGGCAGCACGGCAACCGGCGCCACCAGCAGCGTATAGAGGAAAATCTGGAACTTCGTCGACGCTTCGCCCATGACATTGGGCATCATCGGGATTTTGGCTTTCTCGTAATCGTCCGACATGAACAGCGACAGCGCCCAGAAATGCGGCGGCGTCCACAGGAAGATGATGAGGAAAAGCACGATGCTTTCGATGCCGACCGAATTGGTCACGGCAGCCCAGCCGATCATCGGCGGAAATGCACCCGCAGCTCCGCCGATGACGATGTTCTGCGGCGTCGAGCGCTTCAGCCACATCGTATAGACCACCGCATAGAAGAAGATGGTGAAGGCCAGCAGGAACGCCGAGAGAAGATTGACGAAAAGGCCGAGCGTGACCACCGAGAACGCGGACAGCAGCAGACCGAAGGTCAGCACCTCTTCGCGCGTGATCCGGCCGGCCGGAATGGGACGGTTGGCGGTGCGCTTCATCACGGCATCGATATCGGAATCGTACCACATGTTCAGCGCGCCCGAGGCTCCGGCACCAACGGCGATGCAGAGAATGGCGATAACACCGAGAATGGGATTGATATGACCGGGCGCGGCCATCATGCCGACAATGGCGGTGAAGACAACCAGTGACATCACGCGCGGCTTGAGCAAGGCAATATAGTCCGACGCATTGGCTTCAGACAGGCCAATCGCGGTATCTACGGTTGCGTTTTTCTCAATCAGGGCCATTCGATCAGTCTTGTTGTTTCGGTCGTTTCAACTTGAAGATGCCCGGGCCGCTGGGTTCAGCGGCCCGGTTGTATTGTTACTTGATGCGTGGAAGCTGTTCCCACTGATGGAACGGGGGCGGCGAAGACAGCTGCCATTCCAGTGTGGTCGCACCTGGACCCCAGGGGTTGGCGCCGGCTTCACGCTTCTTGGCAAAAGCCTCGAAGACACCGAAGAGGAAGATCAGCACGGCAACACCGGAGATATAGGAACCGATGGACGATACTTCATTCCAGCCGGCGAATGCATCGGGATAGTCGATGTAGCGGCGCGGCATGCCGGCAAGTCCGAGGAAATGCTGCGGGAAGAACACCAGGTTAACACCGACGAACATCACCCAGAAGTGCGTGTGCGCAATGGTGTGGTTGTACATGTAGCCGGTCATCTTCGGGAACCAGTAGTACCAGCCCGCGAAAATTCCGAACACAGCACCCAGCGACAGCACGTAATGGAAGTGCGCGATCACGTAGTAGGTGTCATGCATCGCACGGTCGAGACCGGCATTGGCCAGCTGCACGCCCGTCACACCACCAACGGTGAACAGGAAGATGAAGCCGATTGCCCAGACCATCGGCGGCTTGAACTCGATGGAACCGCCCCACATGGTTGCGATCCACGAGAAGATCTTCACGCCCGTCGGCACCGCGATGACCATCGTCGCGAAGACGAAGTAACGCTGCGTGTCGAGCGAAAGACCGACGGTGTACATATGGTGCGCCCAGACGATGAAGCCGACAACACCGATGGCAACCATGGCATAGGCCATGCCGAGATAACCAAAGATGGGCTTGCGCGAGAAGGTCGAGACGATGTGGCTGACGATGCCGAATGCCGGCAGGATCATGATGTACACTTCGGGATGACCGAAGAACCAGAAGAGATGCTGGAACAGCAGCGGATCACCGCCACCTTCCGGCGAGAAGAACGTCGTGCCGAAGTTGCGGTCGGTCAAAAGCATGGTGATGCCGCCTGCCAGAACCGGCAGAGCCAGCAGCAGCAGGAATGCGGTGATCAGCACGGACCAGGCAAACAGCGGCATCTTGTGCAGCGTCATGCCGGGGGCACGCATGTTGAAGATCGTGGTGATGAAGTTGATCGCACCCAGGATCGACGATGCACCGGCAATGTGCAGCGACAGGATGGCAAAATCCATCGCCGGGCCGGGCTGGCCGGTTGTCGAATACGGCGGATAGATGGTCCAGCCGCCACCCGTGCCGTAGCCGCCGGCAGGACCCGGAACGAACATGGACAGGAGGAGCAGAAGCAGCGCGGGCGGAAGCAGCCAGAACGAGATGTTGTTCATGCGCGGGAAGGCCATGTCAGGCGCACCGATCATGATCGGAACCATCCAGTTGGCGAAACCGCCGATCAGCGCAGGCATGACCATGAAGAAGATCATGACCAGACCATGTGCCGTCGAGAACACATTGTACATCTGCTTGCCACCATCGATGGCGGCATCACCCTGGAAGCCGTAGACCATCGATGCAAGACCGCTGAAAATCTGGATGCCGGGCTGCTGAAGCTCGGCACGCATGGCGATCGAAAGACAACCACCAATGATGCCGGCAACGATCGCGAAGATCAGATAGAGCGTGCCGATATCCTTGTGGTTGGTCGAATAAACCCAGCGCGTCCAGCCTGTCGGCTTATGGGCGCCATGGTCCTCGTGAGCTGCAGAACCTGCCATCAAAGTGCTCCCGTTCCTCAATAATTCGCGTCAACCAGCTCAGTTGCCGGCTACGTTTATGTTCTTGTCTGCGTCGATTTTAGCGGTGAGTGTCTTGTATGCGCCTGGAAGATTCTTCCCGGCAGCAGCAAACCACGCATCATACTGGCTTTGCGAAACCACATGGATCGCAATCGGCATGAACGCATGATCCTTGCCGCAAATCTGCGAGCACTGACCATAATACATGCCTTCCTTGTCTGCCTTGAACCATGTTTCATTGCTGCGGCCGGTGACGGCATCCATCTTGACGCCGAAGGCCGGCATCGAGAAGGAGTGGATCACGTCGGCACCCGTCACCAGAAGACGAACGGTTGTGTTCACAGGAACAACCATTTCATTGTCCACGGCAAGCAGACGGGGATAGGCCTTGCGGTCTTCCTTGCCTGCGGCAGCGCGATCGGCATCTTTGAGCATGACGGAGTCGAAGGAGACCGGTGCATCACCCACCTGGTATTCATATCCCCAATACCACTGGTAACCCGTCGCCTTGATCGTCATCTTGGCTTCTTCGGGCGAATACTGCGCGGTGAGAAGCTGGAAGGAAGGAATTGCCAGGAACAGAAGAATAACAACCGGACCAACGGTCCAGACCACTTCCACCGCCGTGTTGTGGCTCGTCTTGGACGGAACCGGATTGGCACTGGCGCGGTAGCGAATCATGACCCAGCCCAGAAGGACCATCACGAACAGTGTAATCGGGACGATGAACCACAATGTATAGTGCTCGAACCAGATGATCTGCTCCATAATGGCAGACCCTGCCGGCTGGAACGTCATCTGCCAAGGCTCAGGCTGTGCAGCATATGCAGTACCGGCACTTAACAGGCCCCCCAGGACACCCATCAGCGTGACAATGTTCTTCTTCACCTAGAAATCTCCCGAATGAAGCTTCAATTCCATACGTTAAGACCGGGCTTCAAAAGTGGCCCGGCGATATGCCGCGTTCAAATCACACATTAGCCTACATCGCAAGGAAGGCGAACGTGATGCCGTGCGGCATTTTTGCGCGCAGCGCGCTGCCTGTGGATGACAGCATCTTGTAAAGACGTATCTTTTTTCACTTTCCGGACGATTTTGACCAGCGACACGTGTAGGGCTCACAATCCGGCCATTTTTGCATTACACCAGAGATGACAGAGCCGCTGTATGCTGGGGAGTGTTTGAGCGGTATTCTTTTCATCCGGGCCGTGGCGGTTTAACGTCTGGATGATTCGTTTTGGAGCCTACATGTCCTCTTTCGCGCTACGTAGCATCGCCCTCGGTCTGCTTTCCCTGTCCATTGCCGGTTTTTCCGGCGGTGCCATGGCAGCGCAGCAGAGCGGCACGGTCAAATCCACTCACGGCGCATGGTCGATCCTGTGCGACACGCCGGCAGGCGCGAAATCGGAGCAATGCGCCCTGATTCAGAATGTCGTCGCGGCGGATCGCCCGGAAATGGGTCTTTCGGTCGTGGTGCTCAAAACCGCCGACAACAAGGCCAAGATCCTGCGCGTGCTTGCACCGCTCGGTGTGCTCCTGCCCAACGGGCTTGGCCTGAACGTGGATGGCAAGGATATCGGCCGCGCCTATTTCGTCCGCTGCTTCGAAGACGGCTGCTATGCGGAAGTCATCCTGGAAGATCAGCTGGTCCAGACTTTCAAGACCGGCAAGGCCGCAACCTTCATCGTCTTCCAGACGCCGGAAGAAGGCATCGGTATTCCCGTCGAACTCAATGGATTTGGCGAAGGTTTCGACGCCCTCCCCTGATTGCTCCATAAGTTTTCTGTTGTAGCGGGCCGGGCGAGGCCCTACATCCGCTTCATAACCACCTGAACGGATGAACGATCATGAAAAGCCTCATCGACAGTTTTGACGCACCGCGCGAAAAAATCCTTGAAACCGTCAAGCAAAGCCTTGATGGTGCCGATGACGGCGAGCTTTTCATCGAATACCGGGAATCGGAAGGTCTTGCCTTCGACAATGGCCGTCTGAAGAACGGTACCTTCAATCAGGATCAGGGATTTGGCCTGCGCGCCGTTGCCGGTGAAGCTGTCGGCTATGCGCATGCGGGCGAGCTTTCGCTGGGCGCGCTCAAGCGTGCCGCCGATGCGGCCTCAGCCGTGCGCACCGGCTACGCCGGCGCCTACACCGCTGCCCCGCCCGGAACCAACCGCAGCCTTTACGGCGACGAGAACCCGATTGGCTCGCCCAGCTTCGAAGCCAAAGTCAAACTGCTGCAGGAAATCGACGCCTATCTGCGCGCCAAGGACCCGAAGGTCCGGCAGGTCAGCGTTTCGCTGGCAGGATCGTGGCAGCAGGTCGAAATCCTGCGTGCCGACGGGCATTTCGTCCGCGATATCCGCCCCATGGTCCGGCTCAACGTGTCCGTTGTCGTCGGCGATGGCGACCGCCAGGAAAGCGGCAGCTATGGAGCAGGCGGGCGCAAGGGTTTTGGCGAGTTCATCACTGCCGAAAAATGGCAGCATGCGGCGGATGAAGCGCTGCGCCAGGCTCTGGTCAATCTCGAGGCCATTCCTGCCCCGGCAGGAACATTCGATATTGTCCTGTCCAATGGCTGGCCCGGTGTGATGCTGCACGAAGCGGTCGGCCACGGGCTCGAGGGCGACTTCAACCGCAAGAAGACATCGGCCTTTGCCGGCCTGCTCGGTCAGAAAGTGGCATCGAAGGGCGTTACCGTCGTCGATGACGGGACGATTTCCGAGCGTCGCGGCTCGCTGACCGTCGACGACGAAGGCATGCCGACCAACAAGACCGTTCTCATCGACGACGGCATTCTCGTCGGCTATATGCAGGACCGGCAGAACGCGCGCCTGATGGGTATGCAGCCCACCGGGAACGGACGCCGCGAATCCTATGCGCACGCGCCGATGCCGCGCATGACCAACACCTACATGCTCGACGGTGACAAGACGCCGGAAGAAATCATCGCCTCGGTCAAGAACGGCATCTATGCGGTTTCGTTCGGCGGCGGCCAGGTGGATATCACCTCCGGCAAGTTCGTGTTCGGCTGCACCGAGGCCTACATGATCGAGAACGGCAGGATCGGCGCGCCGGTCAAGGGCGCAATGCTCATCGGCAATGGCCCCGATGCCATGCAGCGCATTTCCATGATCGGCAACGATCTGCAGCTCGACACGGGCATGGGCAATTGCGGCAAGGGCGGCCAGTGGGTGCCGGTCGGCGTCGGCCAGCCACACCTGCGCATGGACCAGATGACCGTTGGTGGAACGGCGGTCTGAACCGCCGTTCTCCTGTCTATTTCTTCGAGAGCAGTGCCACGGCTTCGACATGCGACGACCAGAGAAACTGGTCGATCGGCACGACGCGGTCGATCTTGTAGCCGCCCTTGACGAGGATGCTCAGATCGCGCCCGAGCGTCACCGGATTGCAGGACACCGCAGCCACTTTCGGCACATTCGATTTTGCAATCTCGATGGCCTGGGCTTCCGCACCGGCGCGCGGCGGATCGAAGACCAGTCCGGTATAGGGCGCAAGCTCGCGTGCCAGAAACGGCCGGCGGAACAGATCACGGCGCTCGACACTGACCGGCTTCAAGCCCTGAACATGACGCGCGCCACGATCCAGCGCATCAATCGCCATCTGATCGCTTTCCACCGCGTGAACGGAGGATTTTTCGGCAATTCTGAACGCGAATGTGCCGGAACCGCAGAACAGATCGAGGGATTTCTTTGCCTTGGCGAGATGCGCGGCCACCAGCGCAGCCATGGTCTCCTCCGCGTCGACCGTCGCCTGCAGAAATCCGCCGGGCGGCAGATAGACCGGAACCTTGCCGAAATGCACCAGCGGCTTTTTCGGCTCGACGATGATTTCACCCTCGAAGCTCAACCGGGCAAAACCCTTTTTCAGAACAAGGTTCGTCAGGGCATGCCGCTTGGCGGCATCAGGCGCGCCGCATCCCGATGCAGTGATGTCGAGCCCGGAGGCAGTGGCGGTGACAGTCAGCTTGAACGGCTTCATGCCGCCACCCAGCACCGCAACGACCTCGCGCAGGTCATCCAGCCGTGAAACGATTTCCGGAACCGTGACAGCACATTCGGTGATGTCGATGAGTTCGTGGCTCTGGTGTCTGTTGAAGCCGAGCACGGCACCATGGTCACTGGTGCGGACGGCAAAAACGGCCCTACGGCGGGTCTGCGGCGCGCAGGGCACGAGCGGATCGAGCTTGAACTGCAATCCGCGCCCGCCGAGCGCGTCCTGCACCAGCGAACGCTTCCAGTCCTGATAGGCGCTGTCCTGCCAATGCTGGAGCGCGCAACCGCCGCATTCCTCAAAATGGCGGCAGGCGGGATCGATCCGCTCCGCCGATGCCTCGAGCAGGGCCATCATCGTCGCACGGCCGTTTTCCAGCGCGACATTGGCGACCTCGCCGGGCAGCGAGAACGGCACATAGACACTCCCTGCCGTCGTTGCGGCAATGCCATCGCCACCGGCGCCCATCCGCTCAATTGTTACGCGCGTGCTCATCAGCTCTTCAATCTTTTCTCTTCAAACCGGCCAGAAGATATTCGCGATTGCCATCGCCGCCCTCTATGGGCGAAGGGCACAGCCCCAGGGCTTTCCAGCCCGGCAATCCATCCAGCCAGTTCCTTAGAGCATTTGCAACGCGTTCGCCATCCATTGGATCGCGCAAAATGCCGCCCTTGCCGATCGCCTCGCGGCCGGCCTCGAACTGCGGCTTGACCAGGAGGACGCAGTGACTGCCCGGCTCTGCCAGATCCAGCGCCGGCGGCAAAGCAAGTTTCAGCGAGATGAAGCTGACGTCCGACACCACCAGCCCGATGCTTTGGCCGCCCAGATGATCGCGGGACAGCACCCGTGCATTCAGGCCTTCGAGATTGGTGACGCGCGGATCGGTGCGCAGGCTGTCATGCAGCTGGTCGTGGCCGACATCGACGGCAATGACGTGCGTTGCGCCGCGCTCCAGCAGGACCTGGGTGAAACCGCCGGTGGACGCGCCTATGTCCAGCGCACTGAGGCCATGCGCATCGATGGAAAACCGGTCAAGACCGGCGATCAGTTTCAATGCGGCGCGCGAGACGTAACCACTTGCCGGGTCGTCGACACCGATGACGGCCGTGCCGGAAAACGTTGCTCCGGGCTTGGTGACCACCGAATTGTCGACGGTGACCGTGCCACGCACAATCGCGTCTCTTGCCCGCGAACGGCTGGCAAACAGGCCCTTTTCGACAAGCAGTTGATCCAGCCGCATTGCCGCCTATGCCCGGGCCGGTGCTGCCAGATAGTCGCGGCCGAACGCCCCGAAGACAGTCTGAACGATGCCAGCCCGGTCGAGCCCCGAACGCGCATACATGGCTTCCGGCTTGGCGTGATCGAGATAGAGGTCAGGCAAGGTCAGAGTGCGGACCCGCAAGCCATGGTCGAGCAGACCATCGCGGCTGAGGAAATGCAGGACATGCGAGGCAAAGCCGCCGATTGCCCCCTCTTCCACCGTCACAAGCACCTGATGTTCGCGCGCCAGACGGCGGATCAGGTCTTCATCCAGCGGCTTGGCGAAGCGGGCATCCGCGACAGTGGTGGAAAGCCCTGCGGCATCCAGCTCATCGGCAGCCGCCAGGCATTCCTGCAGGCGCGTGCCGAAGGAGAGCAATGCGACCTTGCTGCCTTCGCGGATGATGCGGCCCCTGCCGATCTGCAGGATCTGTCCGCGCTCGGGCAGATCGATGCCGATGCCGTCGCCGCGCGGATAGCGGAACGAAATCGGGCCCTCGTCATATTCCGCCGCTGTGCGCACCATGTGGCGCAGCTCGGCCTCGTCGGAGGCTGCCATCACCACGAAGCCCGGCAGGGCTGCGAGAAAGCCCGTATCGAACGAGCCCGCATGGGTCGCGCCGTCGGCGCCGACCAGCCCAGCGCGATCAATCGGGAAACGCACGGGGAGATTCTGCAGGGAAACGTCGTGCACGACCTGGTCGTAGCCGCGCTGCAGGAAGGTGGAATAGATCGCGGCAAACGGCTTGAAACCTTCCGTCGCGAGGCCCGCGGCAAAGGTGACGGCGTGCTGCTCGGCAATGCCGACGTCGAACACCCGGTCCGGAAAGACTTCGCCGAAGAGATCGAGCCCGGTGCCACCCGGCATGGCGGCGGTTACGGCGACGATTTTGTCGTCGTGGCGGGCCTCCTCGATCAGGCTCGTTGCAAAAATCTTGGTGTAGCTCGGCGCGTTCGCCGGCGGCTTGGCCTGTGCGCCGGTGATGACGTCGAACTTGTTGACGCCATGATACTTGTCGGCGGCGGCTTCCGCCGGGGCATAGCCCTTGCCCTTCTGGGTGACCACATGAACCAGCACGGGGCCATCCATCGTATCGCGGACATTTTTCAGAACCGGCAGGAGGTGGTCGAGATTGTGCCCGTCAATCGGGCCGACATAGTAAAAGCCGAGTTCCTCGAACATCGTGCCGCCGGTCCAGAAACCGCGCACATATTCTTCCGAGAGCCGGGCTTTTTCCTGCAGGAATTTCGGCAGTTTCTTCGCCAACTGCTTGGCGGTCTCGCGAATGGAGCGGTAGGTCCGGCCAGACACCAGCCGCGCGAGATAGGCACTCATGGCTCCCGTGGGCGGCGCAATCGACATGTCATTGTCATTGAGGATCACGATCAGCCGCGCATCGAGCGCACCGGCATTGTTCATCGCCTCATAGGCCATGCCCGCCGACATGGCGCCATCGCCGATGACCGAGATCACATTGCGCTTGATGCCCGAGAGATCGCTGGCAACCGCCATGCCGAGGCCGGCGGAAATGGACGTCGAAGAATGGGCGGCGCCAAAAGGGTCGTATTGGCTCTCGCTGCGCTTGGTGAAACCGGAAAGCCCGCCCTCCTGCCGCAGCGTGCGGATACGGTCGCGGCGGCCGGTCAGTATCTTGTGCGGATAGGCCTGATGGCCGACATCCCAGATGATCCGGTCATGCGGCGTATCGAAAACGTGATGCAGCGCAACCGTCAGCTCGACAACGCCAAGACCGGCACCGAGATGACCGCCGGTGGTCGAAACGGCATCCACCAGCTCCGCCCGCAGCTCCTGTGCCAGTTGCGGCAGGTCGGTCTCCTGCAAGGCGCGCAAATCCGCGGGGATTGTGACGCGGTCGAGCAGCGGTGTTTCCAGTTTCTTTGCCAAAGCACAGGTTCCAGTTCCAAGGTCAATTCTTGCCAGAAGGCTGGCGCTTCCTAGATGAATTCCGCCGAAGCAGCAAGAAGGCCAGCCTTCCCGCTGCGCATGTCAATTTTCAGGCAGAGGGATGAATTCTTCCTCGTCGCCCGGCACGATATCGAAACGGCCCGAGCGCCATTCCTCTTTCGCCTGTTCGATCCGCTCTTTCGATGACGAGACAAAATTCCACCAGACATAGCGCTTGGATGGCATGGTCGCGCCGCCGAACAGCATGAAATGCGCACCCTGCGGTGCCGATACGACAATTTCGTCTCCGGCGCGGAAGGCCAGCAGGCGATCGGCAGGAAAACTCTCCCCCGAAATGTCCACGGACCCATCCAGGGTATAGATTGCCCGCTCTTCCGCCGCATCTGCCGGTATCTGGATATGCCCGCCCGGTTGCAGGCGGATATCGACATAGAGTGTCTCGGCATGCTGCTTTACCCGCGATCCCGCGCCATGGAATGTTCCCATGACAACGCGGGCTTCCATGCCGGCCTCGCGCAGCACCGGCAGTTCGCCCGCCGCCGTATTGGCAAAGGTCGGGTCGATTTCCTCGAGATGATCGGGCAGCGCCAGCCATGTTTGCAGGCCCGATATGGGCAGCGGCTGGGTGCGCAGCTCTTCCGGCGAGCGTTCGGAATGGACAATACCGCGGCCGGCGGTCATCAGATTGACGTCACCCGGCCGGATGACCATTTCGGTGCCGAGACTGTCGCGATGACGGACATTGCCGTCAAAGAGATAGGTTACCGTGGACAGGCCGATGTGCGGGTGCGGCCGGACATCGAGCGCATCGGTGGGACGCAGGATGGCCGGTCCCATGCGGTCAAAGAAAATGAACGGGCCGACAAGCCGCCGCTTGGCGGTGGGCAGCGCGCGACGAACCTGCAGGCCGCCGACATCGCTCGTGCGCGGGATGATCAGCGTTTCAATCGAATCAACGGCCGTGGTGTCGCCGGGTTGCGGATCATTGCCGGGAAAAAAACTCATCAACGCTGCTCCAACTCATCGGAGCCACATCATAGCGTCTCGCAGCCCGGCTGAACAGCCGCGGTCTAATCCGGGTCGAGCGGCTCGGTGCCGGCGGGCTGGCCGTCGCGGCCCAGCCGGATTTTTTCGACCTTGTCCTCCGCGGCGCGCAACAGCGTATCGCAATGTTTTTTCAGGGCTTCGCCGCGTTCATAGATGCGGATCGACTGCTCAAGCGGCACATCGCCGCGCTCGAGATCATCGACAATCTTTTCCAGTTGATCGAGCGCCTGCTCGAAGCTCATGGCGGCGATATCGGCATTGGGTTGTACATCGGCCATGGTTTCAACCTTTCATCAAACGTTTGATATGTGCGCCGGCAGACAGCGACAAGCCCTTCAGGTCGTAGCCGCCTTCCAGCAGGCTGACAAGCCGGTTCGACGCGTACTTCCCAGCTCTTTCCAGCAAAACGCCGGTGGCCCAGTCGAAATCATCCTCGTCCAGATTGATCTCGGCCAGGGGATCGCGATGATGCGCGTCGAAACCGGCCGAAATGATGATCAGATCCGGCTGGAAGCTGTCGAGCGACGGCAGGATACGCGTCTTGAACGCCTCGCGGAAATCCGCGCTCCCGGTCTGCGGGGCGAGCGGCGCATTGACGATATTGCCTGCACCCGTTTCATCCCTGGCGCCGGTGCCGGGATAGAGCGGCATCTGATGGGTCGAGCAGTAAAGCACGGACGGATCATCCCAGAAAATGTCCTGCGTGCCATTGCCGTGGTGCACATCCCAGTCAACGATGGCGATCCGCTCAGCCCCATGCGCCTTCTGGGCGTGGCGGGCGGCGATGGCGGCATTGTTGAACAGGCAAAAGCCCATGGCCCGGTTGCGCTCCGCATGGTGGCCCGGCGGGCGCGATGCGACAAAGACATTGTCCGCCTGGCCGGTAAAGACATCATCGACCGCCGCATTGGCCGCGCCGATGGCGGCAAGCGCCGCTTCCCAGCTCTTCGGGCTGACGGAGGTATCGGCATCGACCCGGGTGATTCCCGCGTCCGGAATGGCCTCACGGACCCGCTCGAGATAATGATCCGGATGAGCATAGAGGATGGTTGCCGCGTCGCCCGGCGGCGCCAGCGTCCGGTCCAGGGCATCGAACGCACTGTCCTCCAGCACCTTGTTCAGCGCCCGCAGCCGGTCCGGGCGCTCGGGATGGCCGACGGGCGTCAAATGCTCGAGATAGATCGGGTGCGTGTAAAGACGGGTGACCATATCGGCTTTCTGCAACTGTGAATGGACATCGGCACAAGGCTTGGGTTGCGCCGGGAGAATGTGCACAGACACCGCGCTTCGCACAAGAGCCAAAGCAGCGGACCTTGCATGGTTTTCCCGAACTTCGGGCGGGATCAGCGGTGCCACCGCGCCTGAAATTTTGCATATTTCAGCGAAAACCGCGACCAATGTCTAATTGACGGCCTCCCGCCCTATGTAGGAATATTATCCCTTTAAAGGATAGTATTCATGACTTTGCAGAATGAACATTCTTCCAGACACCTCCGGCTCCGCTGGCATCTTTCCGCCAACGCGCTCCAGCTCAAGGCGCTGAAACTCGCACCGCCCAACAGCCTGCGCAGCGATCAGTACCGCCAGCTCGACTATCAGCGCGCCTTGCTGGAGGCCGAACTCAGGCTGCAGGAGGAAATCGATCTCCTGCGGAAATACGATCCCGACCAGCCGCGCGAGCCAGCCGGAGTACCGGAGGGTGGACAGTGGATCAGTGTTGGTCCGAGCGCTGTTGGATTGGCCGCCGCAACGGTGATGGGCACTAGAGCTCTGGTCGAGCATGTTCTGCGAAAGCCCGACGAACCGGGCTCAAAGCCATTGAAGGAAGGCATAGACGAGTTCAATCGCCTCTTAAAGCAACCCGATCCGACAAAGACACCGATATTTCTGTTTCGACCGAAAGATTGGAAGCCCGACAATCCCGGAGAAAGAACGACGACAAGGCCGTCTGCGGAGGTAAAATTGATTACGAAGGATCAGGTCAAAGAGGACTGCCCTGAATACGGCACTGTTCAGAACCTCACCAATTTAGCCAAAAACTCCGCGGGTAAAGCCTCCAATTATTCATCACCGGTATTGTGGGGCACAGCAGTACATTCAAAGCTGAATCAGTTGGTCAAAAACAATTATGCCGGCCAATTATTCGCCGAGCAATCCTATGTAAAATATAACGAAGACGTCATGGATGATAAAAGTATTTATCATCAGGATCCTTCATATAGCAAAAGAGGTTCTATCAGAATCGATGTTCTGGGAAGAGTCCACGACAACGTCGTTTGTGTCTACGATATTAAAACCGGGCGCAGCGGTCTTAGCTTTCCCCGCGTGATCGAAATTGGTGAATCGGTCTCAAGACATTACCCAAACAACCCCAAAATCATCGTCACTGAAGTAAGGCCTGATCAATGACCACTGTCGCGCAAGTTCGGCACTTATTGAAACCGCTTTTGTCACGCCATTCCGATCTGGCACTGGTTGGCCGGTTTCTTATCATCAAGCCGGTCCATCACATAATGCGAGGCGTTTTTGTGGATCGCTGCGGGGAACCGAACGAATTTGTGCCAACAAAGGTCGTCGATATTCTCTTCCGTAGTCGAAGAATGTTCACATTGGGATGGGGCGGCAGGGTCACGAGCAGTACTTTTCGCACATGGGACATAGCCAATCCGGAAGCGATCGGCGTCATGACCCAAATGATCGAACACGAAGTTCTACCCGAATTGCGGGCGATCACATCTTTTGATGATTTTGCGGCATTTGCTTCGATAAAGCGACCGCTGGAAAACTCCCTTGAAAGAGATGTATTTACGCGCATGCTTCTAGCTGTTGCAGAAGGAAACTTCGAAGAGGCAAGGAATCTCTGGTGTAATGATCCTGCAACTTTTCCTGCTACTGCAGCTAAGTCTCCATCGTTCTATACCGCGTTACGCCAAGAAGACCGCGCCGAACTTGCTAGAATCATGCATCAATGGGAGGCTCAGATGATTGCGACCTTCAAGCTAGAGAAGGTGTGGGAGCCAACGCCCTTCCCGCTGGAACTGGAGGACGCTCCGCCGGTCAGGCCGCCGCCAGGGCTTGGGTAAGGTCGGCGATCAGATCGTCGGGGTGTTCAATGCCGATCGATAGCCGGATGGTCGAATCGAGCACGCCGATCCGCTGGCGCACATCCACGGGCACGCCGGAATGGGTCATGGTGGCGGGGTGGCTGGCGAGGGATTCGGTGCCGCCGAGGCTGACCGCCAGCTTGAGGATTTGCAGCGCATTCAGGAACTTGAAGGCTGCGGGCTGGCCACCGCGAATATCGAACGAGAAGGTGGAACCGGCACCGGTGCATTGCGTGACAAAGGTGCGGCCGAGCGGTGAGTTCGCGTCGTGATAGGGCAGATAGTGGATTTTTTCCACTTTCGGATGATCGCGCAGAAAATCCGCGACGGCGAGCGCATTGTTATCGGCCTTTTCCATGCGGATGCTCAGGGTTTCCAGCGAGCGGCCGAGCATCCAGCAGGAATGCGGGTCGAGCTGCGTGCCGATGGCACCGCGCAGCGCCTTGACCTGTTTCATCACGGCCTTCGAGCCGAGTGCCGCACCGGCGATCAGATCGGAATGGCCGCCGACATATTTGGTCAGCGAATACAGGGAGATATCAGCACCGTGCTCGATCGGGCGCTGGAAAACCGGTCCGAGCAGGGTGTTGTCGCAGGCGATCACCGGCGTGTGCCCCTGCTTTTTGCCGATGGCGTCGGCAATGCGGCGGATCATCGGCACATCGACCAGGCTGTTGGTCGGGTTGGCGGGCGTTTCGATGAGGATGATGGAGACGCGGCCTTTGCTCATCGCCTCATCGGCTGCCGCCTGCACCGAGGCTTCGTTGACGCCATCGGCAAAGCCGACGGCAGCCACGCCCATATTGAAGAATGTCCTCGCCAGCAGGGTTTCCGTGCCGCCATAGAGCGGCTGCGAATGCAGCACCGCATCGCCCGGACGCACGAAGGCCAGCAGGGTCGTCGCAATGGCCGACATGCCGGAGGAGAACAGCGCGCAGCTTTCCGTGCGCTCATAGACAGCCAAGCGGTCCTCGACGATTTCGCTGTTGGGGTGGTTGAAACGCGAATAGACGAGGCCGGCACCGACGCCGGCCGGCGGCTCCTTGCGGCCGGAGACGAAATCAAAGAAATCGCGGCCTTCCTCGGCGGATTTGAACACGAAGGTCGAGGTCAGGAACACCGGCGGCTTGACAGCGCCTTCCGACAGTTCCGGATCGTAGCCATAATTCAGCATCAATGTTTCAGGATGCAATTTGTGGTTGCCGATATGGGTTTTGGACGGATGGGGAGCGGCCATGCGAATCTCCTCGCGTGAGGGGTGGGGTGCTATCAAGCAAATTATATCAAATGCAGGGATCAATCCTTGCTTTTTACGATCAAATTGCATTGATTGACGCTAACAATTGCCATGAATGAGAGATTATGACGCAGAAAATTGCTGACGAAACCGACCGGCGCATTCTCAGGGAACTGCAGGCGGATGCGCGGATCACCAACAACGATCTGGCCGAGCGGGTCGGACTGTCCCCTTCCCCCTGCCTGCGCCGCCTGCGGCGGATGGAGGAAGCAGGCATCATCCGGGGGTACACGGCCCTCGTCGACCCTGTCATCGAGGGCTGGACCATGGCCGCCATTGCCACGATCCGGCTCAGCCGCCAGCATGAGGATGAGATCGTCATGTTCGAGGAGGCGATCCGCGGCTGGGACGAGGTGCTGGAATGCCACCTTGTCACCGGCTCGCGCGATTATGTGCTGAAAGTCATGAGTGCCGGGCTGGAACAATATGAGCGCTTCATCAAGGAGAAGATCGCCCGGCTGAAATGCGTCGCCTCCATCGAGACGAGCTTTGTCATGAACACGATCAAGGAGCGGCGGGTTTAGGGGTTTCCCGGCGCAGGCATATTGGTTTTTGGTTCGTGGTTCGTGGTTCGACAAGCTCACCATGAGGGAGGGCGAGGATTGCAGAAGCTGCATCCTGCAACGTATCAGATTGGCATTACAGCTAAACCACATCCCTCATGGTGAGCTTGTCGAACCACGCATAACGGGGAATGCAGCCCATGAATACACAAAGATCGAACCGCGAATGCAAAGTTAAATTCCGCGTCCGCTCCACTTCCCCAGCATCGTCCGTGGGGAGGCAGATCAAAAACGGGATGGCCTTGGAAACTCATTATCCCGCTTCGCCAAGCAGCTCTGCAACGTCGCAATGCATTGCCGTTGCAACCTGCTCGGCGGTTTCCAGCGTAACATTCATCCGGCCCGCTTCCATGCGGCTGACATAAGCCTGGTCTGCGCCAATGCGCATCGCCAGTTCTTCCTGCGAGATACCCAGGGCACCCCGTCTTTCCTTCACAGCCAGACCAAATCGCTTCTTGATATCCATAAGAGGCACGAAGCCGCTTGACGGCAGTTTCTTCAATGTACTTTAATACATATTTATTCGAGCTATGAAGGCTTTGACGTATTAGCGAGGCATGTGCTTTGAACGACTACAATTTCTGGCAGGATTTTTTCGATACGTACCAGTCACTGTCGGACTGGCTTAAGATTCTATGGCTGATCGTTCCGCCCACCTTTGTGTTGGTGCTGGTCGCGCTGATCATGCGGTTTCGCATCGAGAGCAGAAGAGCAGAAAGGGGGTTTGATGGAGAGCTGGTCTACTCCGTTCATCATGATGTGAACAACCGTGTTCACATCATCAGGCATAGTCCTGACGCTAAAGAAAGCCCGGCACTGCTCCTGCTCGATCAACCCGGCGATACACTCGCCACACAAAACGCAGTGCAAACGAGGTGACGGGGCGCCGCGAATATCGGCGCCCGATGCCTGGGCTCAGATGATGTCGGTTCGCGTGATCTGGATGCCAAAGCCTTCGAGACCGACATAGTGCCGCTCACGCGATGACAGCAAGCGGATCGAGGTGATGCCGAGATCTTTCAGGATCTGCGCGCCAAGGCCGATCTGGCGCCATTCTTCCTCGCGCACCTTGGCTTCCGCATGCGCCTCGCGATCCTGCAGCGTGGCGCGGTTGCGATCGTCATCCCGCCCGACACCGACGGAGCCTTCGCGCAGATAGACGATGACGCCGCGTTTTTCCTCGGCAATGCGCTTCATGATGCTGTCGAGCGTGTTGCGCGCACCAAAGACGTCGCTGAGAATGTCCTCACGCTGCAGGCGCACAGGCACGTCCTCGCCGTCGCGGATATCGCCGAAAACGATGGCAGCGTGGTGCATCGGCTCCCATGGCAGCGCGTAGGTGATCGCCTTTGCCTGCCCGGCGCAGGTATCGATCTCATATTCGCCAATGCGCTCGATCAGGGTTTCCTTGCGCTGGCGGTAGGCGATGAGATCGGCCACCGTCACCTGCTGCAGCGTGTGGGTTTCGGCAAAACTTGCCACCTGCGGACCGCGCATCACCGAACCGTCATCGTTGACGAGTTCGCAGATGACGCCGACCGGCGGCAGGCCGGCGAGCTTGCACAGGTCAACGGCCGCTTCCGTGTGGCCGGAGCGCATGAGCACGCCGCCCTCGCGCGCGATCAGCGGGAAAATGTGTCCCGGACGCACGAAATCGGCAGCGCCGGCATTGGGATTGGCGAGGTTGCGCACGGTCAGGGTGCGGTCATCGGCGGAAATGCCCGTGGTGGTGCCGTGCTTGTAGTCGACTGTCACCGTGAAGGCGGTGGAATGCGGCGCGTCGTTCTCGGCCACCATCGGCGCCAGATTGAGGCGCTTGGCGTGGTCGCGCGGCATGGGCGTGCAGACGATGCCGGAGGTGTGACGCACGATGAACGCCATCTTTTCCGGGGTGCAATGCACCGCCGCGACGATCAGGTCACCCTCGTTCTCGCGCCCGTCATCATCCATGACAACGACGATTTCACCGCGTTCGAACGCACGCAGCGCATCGACGACCCGTTTCTGATTGTAAGCCATGTATGCGCCTCTTGATTAGATGCTTTAGATGCGGCCGGTCTGGCCGCGATGTCTGAGATAATGATCGGCAATCGCGCAGGCAACCATGGCTTCGCCGATGGGGACAGCGCGGATGCCGACGCAGGGATCGTGCCGGCCCTTGGTCATCACATCCACCTGCCTGCCATCGGCATCGATGCTCTGGCGCGGGGTGAGGATGGATGAGGTGGGCTTGACGGCAAAGCGCGCGACGATGGGTGCGCCGCTGGAAATGCCGCCGAGAATGCCACCGGCATGATTGGACAGGAAAATCGGCTTGCCGTGATTGTCCATGCGCATCTGGTCGGCGTTTTCCTCACCGCTCAGCGTGGCCGCTGCGAAACCGTCGCCGATTTCGACGCCCTTCACCGCATTGATGGACATGAGATAGCTGGCGATATCCTGATCGAGCTTGCCATAGACGGGCGCACCGAGCCCCGCCGGCACATTTTCAGCGACGATTTCAACGACGGCGCCGATGGAGGAACCCGCCTTGCGGATACCGTCGAGATAGCCGGCGAAGAGGTCGACGGAGCCGGGGTCCGGCGTGAAGAACGGGTTGTTGTCCACCTCGTCCCAGTCCCAGCGATCACGGTCGATCGTGTGAATGCCCATGCCCACCAGCGCACCGCGCACGATCAGGCCGGGGACGACCTTGCGGGCAATGGCCCCGGCGGCAACGCGCGCCGCGGTTTCCCGCGCCGATGAGCGCCCGCCGCCGCGATAGTCGCGGATGCCGTATTTGACGTCATAGGTGTAATCGGCGTGGCCGGGACGATACTGGCGGGCGATATCGCCATAGTCCTTGGAGCGCTGGTCCGTGTTCTCGATCATCATCGAAATCGGCGTGCCCGTGGAGATCATGGTGACGCCGTCATCCTGCAGCATGAAGCCGGACAGGACTTTCACCTGGTCCGGCTCGCGCCGCTGGGTGGTGTATTTCGATTGGCCGGGCTTGCGTTTGTCCAGATAGGCCTGAATCTCGGCTTCGGTAAAGCTGATACCGGGCGGACAGCCGTCGACCACGCAACCAAGCGCGATTCCATGGCTTTCACCCCAGGTGGTGACACGAAAAAGATGACCGAAAGTATTATGCGACATGAGATTACCCGGCGTTATGTCAGGGGGTTTTATGAGCGTTTACGCCTGTGGTCAAACCCGCCGCTGAAATTCCTTCGTCCACCACGAAAAAAGCAATTGTTTTGCCACAAATGCGCGCTTTAAGGTGACGGACAAATCGGCCACCAGATTTTGATTAAAGAGGATATCAAAATGCGTTTCATCGTCGCGACCTTCATGTTCGTCGCTTCCCTGCTTCCGGTCGGCGCGCTCGCTGACGATGCGCAGGGCACCATCACCAAAATCGACGAAGACAATTCGACCATTACCCTCGACGATGGCAAGGTCTACAAGCTGCCGGGCGAATTCGACTTCAGCGCCATCGACAAGGGCATGAAGGTCACGATCATGTTCGATCTGGTCAACAAAGAGCGCTTCATCACCGATATCGAAGAATCGGTACAATAGCACCTGTTCGTCACAAGCTGAGGCCTGGATGGTTACATCCAGGTCAGACTGCCCTTCTCAAGGCGCAGAATTTTATCCTGGGTGATGGCGAGGTTCGCCGCATCATGGCCATCAAGGCCTTCCACCATCTGGAAAATCGTGCGCATGCAGCCGCCATGCGTCACGCATACGGTCGGCTCCTGCACTTCTGACAGCCAGTTCCCTATCCGTATCGCCAGAATGGCGTAGCTTTCGGCGGTAGGCCCCGGCGGAACAAAGTTCCATTTGTCCCGGGCCCGTGCGGCCACGAGGTCGGGAGAACGGGCTTCGATGTCTTCCAGCATATAACCTTGCCAAGCACCGAAATTCACCTCCATGAGGCGGGCATCGGTGCGGTAGGCCCAGGGATCGATCCCCATGCGGGTCCTGATGCGCTCCATCGTATCGCGCGTGCGGCGCAAGGGGCTGGCGACAAAGTCGAAACCCGCGCCCTCCCCGATCAGGGATTTGAGCATATCGCCGTTGCGTGCGGCCTGCTGCTGGCCGCGCGCATTGATATCGACGTCTTCCTGCCCCTGGATTCGCTCGGACACGTTCCAGTCCGTCTCGCCGTGACGCGAGAAATAAACAATCGAGTCCGGCAGATGCACTTTGGAGCTAGTCCTTGACGACAGAGATATCCGGCGCGTCCACAGCCTTCATGCCAACGACATGATAGCCGCTGTCGGCATGGTGAATTTCGCCCGTGACCGAACGGGACAGGTCGGAGAGGAAATACAGGCCGGCATCGCCGACTTCCTCGATGGTAACGGTACGGCGCAACGGGGCGTTGTATTCGTTCCATTTGAGGATGTAGCGGAAATCGCCGATGCCCGACGCGGCCAGCGTCTTGATCGGACCGGCAGAGATCGCATTGACGCGGATATTGTCCGGGCCGAGATCCACAGCCAGATATTTCACGCTGGCTTCCAGCGCCGCTTTGGCAACGCCCATGACGTTGTAATTCGGCATGACCTTTTCCGCGCCGTAATAGGTCAGCGTCAGGATCGAGCCGCCATCGGTCATCAGCTTTTCCGCACGCTTGGCAACGGCCGTCAGCGAGAACACCGAAATCAGCATGGTCTTGGTGAAATTCGCTTCTGATGTATCGACATAGCGGCCGGTCAGTTCGTCCTTGTCGGAGAAACCGATGGCATGCACCAGAAAGTCGATCTTGCCCCACTTCTCTTCCAGAGCGGCAAAGCACGCATCGATGGTCGAGGCATCCGAAACATCGCAATGGCCGCAGAGAAAAGCCCCGAGTTCCTGCGCCAGCGGCTCGACGCGCTTCTTCAGCGCATCACCCTGATAGGTGAAAGCAAGCTCGGCACCGGCATCATGGGCCGCCTTGGCAATGCCCCAGGCGATCGACCGATTATTGGCAACGCCCATAATAAGTCCGCGTTTACCTTGCATCAAACCAGTTTTGGCGGTCATTTACCAACCCTTCACGAAAGACATATGATTGATTTGCGGTATCGCACAGCCCGCGCCGGGCTTCAAGCATCGTGTCAGTTTCGTCAAGGATTTTCGGGAACCGTTGATTTTCAGAGACTCGAATCGCGCAGAAATGCTTCCAATGCCGCATCACCATGCTCGGGCAACATGACGCGAACATGAACAAAGAGATCGCCGTGACCATCCGGCTTTTTCGGCAAACCCTTGCCTTTCAGGCGCAAAACCCGGTCAGAACTGGTCCATGGCGCTATTTTCACCGCCACACGGCCATTCAGGGTCTCGACTTCCTGCCGGGAACCGAGTGCCGCATCGCGCAACGACACCGGCAGGTCGAGATGCAGGTCGTGGTCTTCCACCTTGAATTTCGGGTGCGGCCTGAAACGTATCGTGACCAGCGCATCGCCGGGTGTTCCGCCGGGAATGGCCTCGCCCTGCCCCTTCAGGCGAATCGTTTGACCATTTTCAACCTGCGCAGGCAGCTTGATCGCCAGCCTTTTACCGTTTGGAAAAACCGCTTCAACCTTCTCGGCACCGACAGCCTGCTCAAGCGTCACGTCGATGGTGGCCTGGAGGTCCGTGCCCTTGCGCGGGCCTGCGCGGCGCTGTCCGCCGCCGAAAGCGCCGGCGCCCTCGCCGAAGAGGCTGCTCAGAATATCTTCAGCACCAAAACCGGCCGTGCTGCGGTAGTCGAATCCGCCGGACCGCGCACCGCGTGCACCGCCAAAACCGGCAAAGGGATCGCCGCCGCCGGAAAACCCTTCGAAACCCTGCGGCGCCCGCTGCTTGCCCTCGGCGTCGATCTCGCCCCGGTCAAACTGGCCGCGACGTTCCTTGTCGCCGATGATCTCATAGGCCTGGTTGATCTCGGAGAAATTTGCCTGCGCCTTCGGGTCATCCTGGTTCTGGTCAGGATGATATTTCTTGGCGAGCTTGCGAAACGCCGACTTGATTTCTTCAGGCTTCGCCGTCTTGGCGACGCCCAGCACGGTATAAGGATCGCGCATGTGTGTGCCCTTCCTAGTGGAACGAATGTGACATTCGCATATTCCTCGTCATGTACAATGGGATGCGAATGTCACATTCGTTCCACTGGCATAAACGGGGTGCGTTGGGGATTTGCCCGTTATATGCGCATCAATAGGAATATGCGCATCAATAGGAAGAAATTCCAGACTTTCTGTCAAGAAATCTGCAATCGCTGCCCGGTTCCATCGAAAATATCATTCAGTTGCAGAGAATCAAATCGGTGCGAAGGATTTCAGCGTCCATTGTCCGCCGTCCTGCATGCAGGTCTCACCCTTGTAGAGCATGACGCCGTCAAAAGATTCGCGCGATGTCTGGAATTCACGGCAGAGCCCTGTCTCGGTCTTTTTCTCGGCGATTGCCGTGATCGTGCCCTGACTGCCGGTCTCCGGATTGGACCATGGCAGCGGCTTGTTGCCCCATTGGGTAAAGTTCAGCGCGGACACGATATTGCGGACCGTCGACTGGTCGGCGGCACCCTTGGCATCCACCTGCGGCGCCGGAGCAACCGAACCCGTCACTGTCGCCTTGTCCGGGACCGCGTTCTCGACGCTGAAGCTTTTCATGGCACAGCCGGAGAGAAGACAGAGCACAAAAACAGCGGCAAACGGCGCTGTCCGCACCGGAATTTTCGCCCCAAGGTTCTTGATATCTGGTATTGCCAATGCCAAACGCATATCTCTCTTTAACAAGGTCAACCAGCTATGACTATGGGTGAAATGAAGTTAACAACCGGTGACTTCACAGAAAAAACCGAACCCTTCGCGCTCTTCGACGAATGGCTCAAAGATGCAACCAAATCCGAGCCGAATGACCCGAATGCTGTTGCTCTTGCAACGGTGGATAGTGATGGCCTGCCGGATGTCCGCATGGTTCTTCTTAAAGGTTTTGACGAGCAAGGCTTTGTTTTTTATACAAATTTTGAAAGTCAGAAAGGTCAGGAAATACTGGGCTCAATGAAGGCCGCCATGTGTTTTCATTGGAAAACGCTGCGCCGTCAAGTGCGTGTGCGCGGTCCCGTGGAAATTGTCAGCGATGCGGAAGCCGATGCCTACTACGCCACCCGCCCGCGCGGCAGCCGTATCGGCGCCTGGGCTTCCAAGCAATCCCGGCCGCTGGAAAGCCGTTTTGCCCTGGAAAAAGCCGTCGCGGAATACACTGCCCGCTATGCCATCGGCGAGATACCCCGGCCCGCCCACTGGTCGGGCTTCCGCATTCGCCCGACATCCATTGAATTCTGGCATGACCGGCCTTTCCGCCTGCACGACCGCATGGTTTTCAGCCGCGCGACGCCGGATGGCGACTGGGGCAAAACCCGCTTGTACCCATAGGGCTCTTCAGCCCTTCTTACGCGTCAGGAAGGCCATCAGGGCGCCCCGTGCTTCTTCCGACTGGAGCCGTTCCGCAAAATGCCCGGCCTCCAGTTTGATGCGCTCGACCGTTTCGGCGCGCGGCATGCGCAGGAGATCGCGCGAGATCTGCATGGCTTCCGGCGGCTTGGCGGCAATTTCCGTCGCCACTGCCAGAACAGTGCTTTCCAGCTGGTCCGCCTCGACGATCCGGTAGACAAGACCGGCGTCCTTCGCTTCGGCCGCGTTCAACCCTGCACCCATCGCCAGGAAGGCAAAGGCCTGCTGACGGCCCATCAGGGCAGGTCCGAGCAGGCTCGAACCCGCTTCGGGTACAAGACCCAGATCGACGAAGGGCGTCTTGAACAGGGATTGCGGCGTGGCGAAGGTCAAGTCGCAATGGAAATTGAGCGTCGAGCCGATGCCGATGGCAAGCCCATCCACACCCGCAACAACCGGCTTTCTGCTGTTGGTCAATGCGATGAGGAACTCAACAACCTCGGTGCCCATCGTACCCGAGGTGGCAAAGGCCATGAAATCCTGCAGATCATTGCCGGAGGAGAAGGAGCCCGGCACCCCCAGGAATACATGGGTGCGGATATCCGGATTCGCATCGCCTTCCACCAGCGCTGCGGTCATGGCCGCATACATGGCCCGTGTCAGGGCATTCTTCTTGTCCGGGCGGTTCATCCGGATGGTCTGGACGGCGCCGTGGCGCTCGATGACGATATGATCTGACATGAAGTTTCCCTATTGCAATGCGGCACGGGCACCAAGCAGGCTCGGCGCACCGTTGATGACGCGATCTTTCAGCGCCGACGTTTCGTTGAGAAGATTTTCGGCGAAGAATCGCGCAAGAGCCGTCCGGCCGGTATTGTCGCCACCCAGCGCACCCTTGGCGAGATAGGTTGCACCGGCAGCCAGGCCGAAGAGGCGCAGATAGGGCGTCGCTCCGGCAAGCGCATTGCTGATGTCACCGCCGGCAAGGGTCTGCTGCAGCCAGAGCGTCGTTGCCTCCAGATCGTCAAGACCGGCCTGCAGGCGCTCCGCCGTGTTGCCGAAACCGGTGCTGTTGCTCAGCGAAACGGCTTCGGCCACCGTGCGCAGCTCGGCGATATAGGTCTTGACGTGGTTGCCGCCATCGAGCGGCAGCTTGCGCTGGACGAGATCGATGGCCTGAATGCCGTTGGTTCCCTCATAGATCGGGGCAATGCGGGCATCGCGCAAAAACTGTGCGGCGCCAGTCTCTTCGATGAAGCCCATGCCGCCATGGATCTGGATGCCGATGGACGCGACATCCACACCCACATCGGTGGAAAATGCCTTGGCGACCGGCGTCAGCAGGTTGGCGCGATCCGCCCAGTGCTTTTTGTCGTCATCCGCGCCGGTCCGCGCCATATCCAGCGCGTGGGCGCAGGCATAGGCGATGGAGCGGGCCGCACCGGTCAGGCCCTTCATGGTCAGGAGATTGCGCTGCACGTCAGGGTGTTCGATGATCGGGCTCATGCCCTCACCCGTCCAGCCCGGCGCGCGCATCTGGCGGCGCTCCTGCGCATAGCCAAGTGATTTCTGATAGGCGGCCTCCGCCACCGCAACCCCCTGGATGCCCACGGCCAGCCTTGCATTGTTCATCATGGTGAACATGCAGGCCAGACCGCGGTTTTCTTCGCCGATAAGCCAGCCGATGGCGCCCGGCTCCGCGTCCCTGGCAAAACCATCGCCATAGATCATCGTGCAGGTGGGCGAGCCGTGAATGCCCATCTTGTGCTCGACGCCGCTGCAGAACACATCATTGCGGGCGCCGAGCGAACCATCGGCATTCACCAGGAATTTCGGCACCAGAAACAGCGATATTCCCTTGGTTCCCGCAGGCGCATCGGGCAGACGCGCCAGAACCAGATGGATGATATTGTCCGTAAGGTCATGCTCGCCATAGGTGATGAAAATCTTCTGACCGAAAATGCGGTACGTGCCGTCATCGGCCCGCTCAGCCCGCGAGCGCAATGCTCCCACATCGGAACCGGCCTGCGGTTCGGTGAGGTTCATGGTTCCCATCCACTCGCCGGAGACGAGCTTTGGCAGATAGGTATGTTTCAGATCATCCGTCGCGTGGGCTTCCAGCGCCTCGATGGCCCCGAGTGTCAATGTCGGTCCGATGCCGAAAGCCATGGAGCCGGAATTCCACATTTCCAGCGCCGCCACCGCGAGCATCATCGGCAGACCCTGTCCGCCGAACTCTTCCTTGCCGGTCAGGGCATTCCAGCCGCCACCGATCCAGTCGCTGTAAACATCTTTCCAGCCGGGCGGCATGGTGACTTCGGCATCTTTCAGCGGTGTTCCGTGCTTGTCACCAACCTCCAGGAGCGGCGCAACGCGCGTGGACGCGAATTTACCCGCCTCTTCCAGGATGGCATCGACCAGATCGTCGGAGAGCTCGGCAAAACGCCCGGCGGCGATGGCCTCGTCCAGACCGGCAATTTTCTTCAGTGTGTGTGCGATTTCCTCGACGGGCGCCCGGTACATTGATCACAAGTCTCCTCATCCAGTGATGCTGCGTCGTTGCGGATAGACATTGCCGCCCCCAGCCTGGCAAGGCAAGTGGATTTTTACGTAAACGTAAGAAAACCTGCCCGTTGACCTTTCTGCGGCGCGGTCTGTTCGGCACTGCAGACACATGATCCCGCGACTCCGACAGGCGTTCTCGCCGATGAACCCTTGTGCTTTACGGCATTTTAACCATGAACCAGCGATCATGGGCGCTTGTATCGGAAGCAGCAGACCACGAGGTGTGAAGGGACAGGCATTTGACAATCCGAGCGCAGGTTTTCGCCCTTGCTGCCCTTGTCACCGCGTTGATGTCCAGCGCCCCTTCCCGTGCGGACTCCCAGTTCCAGACCCCCTGGTCCAACCAGCAGCGCGCCATCGTTCTCGACGGCTATGAGCACAATTCATTCAATCTCCCGGAAATCGTCAGGGATCCGCGCATTGCCGCCTTCATTCACAAGGCATCCGATGGCATGCCTGCCGCCTATCATTGCGGACGCATCGCCGATGCGAAGGATCAGGAAATATGCCGCCGCATCTGGCGCAACTATGCGGTGTCGCGCGAGCTCTACCAGACACGGCGCGTTCTGGCCAAAGCGCTCGGCCTGAAATGGGGCTCCTACCACCTGGCCCGTCCCGGCAACCCGATAGAACAGGCGAACCATTTCATCGATTATGCCGAGCCGACCGGTGACGAGTTGATGGCCATCGATATCGAGGACAATGACCCCGCCCGGTTCATGTCGCTGGCGGACGGCGAGATATTCGTCGCACAGATCAAACTGCGCACCGGCCGCTATCCCGTGCTCTACACCAATGGCACCACGGCCAAATATATTGCCGATCACCGGTTGGCACTGCCGATCCTGTCGCGCCTGCCGCTCTGGTATGCGCGATATGAGGCCGACATCGCCCCGCATTTCCCGAAAGGCAACTGGCAGGACTATGCGCTCTGGCAATTTGCCTCGCAGAACAATTGCAGCAAGACGCGCTGCCCCTACCGGCCCAATGGCACGAACCGCGACATCGATGTGAACATCGCCGATATGACGGTTGCGGAACTGAAACGCGCATGGCCGTTCGACACCCTCGTACCGGCGGTGCTGCCCGACGACATGCCGAAACCCGGCGAGCGGCCTGCCTTGCCCAGCGATATTCTGATGGCGTCGATGGAGCCGCCGCTTGTCGATTATAGCGGGTTGCGGCAGATACCGGACCTGCTCATCGCCGCTGCGAAAGGACTGGCTGCTACCGTGCAGGCCTCTATCGATGGCCTGGGCGACACACCGCAGGCGGTCGATACCATGGCGACGGCGTCCGTCATCCGTATTGCCAAATCACACGCAAGTGAAAAACTGACACTGGAAACGATCGGGACCAGCCTGCGAGCACCGATGGCAACATCCGATGACCACCCGGACAGCCGGATGATCGCCGGCTTGGTCGGTTTCTGCTTTGATGAAACCAGCACGGACACGAGCCATCTGCCGGCCTATGCCATGCAGCGCTGACCTTCGGAGAGAAGCAGGCACGTGAGCGCCTGCGCCTGCTTCAAAGCTCATCCGCGTGTTTGCGCAACCTCAAGAAAAAACAACGTCATCCGGCGAGAGATCGGCAAGGGACACATGCTCGATCAGAATGCCGCTGGAATCGCCGTCAAAGCTGACATAGACGCCGTCAGCCGTGTCGTGCGACGCGGCGAGAAAACTGTCGAAATCGTGAATGCCGGTGCTGCCCGCGGTGAAATCGCGAAGATTGATAACGTCACCCTCCGCCACATTGAAATCCGCGATGTGGTCGACACCGCCAAGGGTTTTGGCATCGAATATGAATGTATCCGCGCCCGCGCCACCGAAGAGATGGTCCGTGCCGGTACCGCCATCCAGGAAATCGTTGCCCGACCCGCCCTTGAGGATGTCGTCACCCGCGCCGCCCAGCAGCGTGTCATTGCCGTCGCCGCCATTCAGCGTATCGTTGCCGGCACCGCCATCGAGGTAATCATTGCCCCGGCCGCCGAAGAGAACATCCTTGCCGTCACCGCCCCAGATGCTGTCATCGCCATTGCCGCCGTCGATGTAATCGTTGCCGGCGTCGCCATGCATCTCATCATTGCCGCCGCCGCCGAACAGCGTGTCATTGCCATCACCGCCAAATATGCGGTCATTGCCGTCGCCGCCTTCGACGCGGTCATCACCTGCGCCGGCGTTGACATCGATATGGGAAAAATTCGTCGCAATGATCTTGTCATTGCCCGCGCCGGTCGTCAGCTCAAGCCGCTCCAGGTCAACGAAATAGAGATGATTGGCCGGAACCGTCGCATCCCCGAAAAAGAGGTGGCCGCTGGAACCGTTGAACGTGACCGGTTCGGCAGAGTGGGAAAGATCGACCGCAAGGGTGTCGATACCCGCGCCGCCGCGCGCAGCGCCGCCAACGCCGTTGAACACCAGCCGGTCGTCTCCATCACCGCCTTCGAGCTGGTCAAAACCGCTCGAACTGGTCAGGATGTCGTTCCCAGCCCCGCCATAGAGAAAGTCATTGCCCGCGCCGCCGTCGAGAATATCATTGCCGCCAAGACCCCAGAGATTGTCGTTCTCATCTGTCCCGTGCAGAACATCGCTTGTGCCACCACCCACTATTTTCGCCATCGAAATGATCTCCCAAAAAGCCTGTGATGGCGGAGTATATGTAAGGACATGTGACAAGCAAGTGTCGTTTTATGAAAACAAAAAACAATATGTATACTAGTTTTACTTGTAAAATATTTCAAATTTATAAGTAAAATTTACAATACCTTCGGGTCGACGCGCAGGCATGAATTTTTCTCATCCGGACCTCCTGCCGCCTTCGCGGAAAATGTATGCAAGGTCCGTTTCGCGCAACGGCCGCATCCGGATTTTGACC
>NZ_CABSQF010000029.1:0-62052 GCF_902479695.1 uncultured Phyllobacterium sp.
GGGGGGTGTTGTTCGGGCCCTTTTTCCCCCCCCCTGCAACAGGGTGGGGGGGGGGGCGCCCGCGCCCGCGTCTTGGTGTTGGGGGGGGGGGGGGGTGGCGGCGGCCGCCCCGGGCGGAGCCCGGACCGGCAGGTTGTTGGGGGGGGGGGGGTGGTGGTTTGTCCCCGCCACATTGTAACCGCGGTCGGGCAGGAGCAGCATCGTGCCCTTGTAGCTGTTGCCATCGCGGCTCCAGTCGGCCGGGTTCATCGCCATGCCCGAGCCGGAACCGAAGGTTTCACCGAACTTGTCACGCTGATTGGCCGGAATTCGCCCAACGCCGACCAGCCCCTTGTTGACGAGCGTTGCACCGCTGATCGCAACCGAATTATCGGCAAAGGCTGCGGCCGGAAGTATGGCCATGGAGGTTGCAAGCAACCGCAACAGGATTGATGGCAGATGGCGCATGGAAAAATCCTTTGGCAAGACAGTGTGGCGGGTGGTCTCGGGGTCGATCTTGGGAAGAGACCGCCCCCCGGAATCGCGCATGGAGACCTTTCCGGTAGGGTCTAGAACCGGAATGTAATACGCTCATGACAGCGGCGACTGCCCTGGGTCCCGCTGGCCATCAGCCGGGCAACCCGGCTCAACAATATTTGCGCTACCAAGACGGCGCACACGCGATAGTATGGTCCGTGCAACGGGATGATCGACGGGAGCGGACGGAATGGCTGGAGTTTCGGTTCACGGAACGCAGGACGGTGCGGGCGTCGCGACTGCTGCCGTTCCGCCGCGTGCCCCCGTCGAGATCGAGCTGAAGCTGCGGGCGCCCGTGGGCATGCTCGATGAAATTCGCGCCTCCGCAGCGGTTCAGCAGGCCGCCCGCAACAAGGGCTTGATCCGGCGGCTTGATGCCACCTATTACGACACCTCCGATCACCGGCTGTTTGCGGCGGGATTGTCGCTGCGTGTCCGGCGTGAGGGCCGTCAACATGTGCAGACAGTCAAGCGGGCAGCGGATCACGGTTCTTTGCAACGCAATGAGTGGGAGACGGTGGTGAGCGGCATGGCGCCCGACCTTGCTCTGTTGCCGCTTGCCGACATCGGCGCGCCTTTGGACGGAATGACGGTGGATGAGCTGGCACCGGTTTTTGCGACCAGGGTCCGGCGGCATCTGCTGATGCTCGACCATCAGGACGCCCGGATCGAACTTGCGCTCGACGACGGCGTCATTGAATTCGGCGCGTCGCGTGTGCCGCTGTCGGAAGTCGAACTTGAGCTGAAGCAGGGGAAAGTCGCGGCGCTCTATCAGTTCGGTCTCAATCTGATGGATGTTGCGCCGCTTTGCCTGGAAACGCAGAGCAAATCGGCGCGGGGGTATGCGCTGGCGCTTGGCGATGAACCATCGGCGGTCAAGGCGGCACCGTCCGGCTTCGTCAGGTCTGATACGGTCGATGAGGCGATTGCCAAGCTTCTGACCAATTGCCAGCAGCAGATCGTGGCCAATCTTAGCGCCAGTCAAACCGGGCAGGAGCCGGAAGGCGTCCACCAGTTGCGCGTCGCGCTCCGGCGATTGCGCGTGGCGCTGCATTTTCTCTGCCGCGAGTTGCAGGCGCCGTCGCTGGACAACCTCAGCACCGAGGCAAAACTGTTCGGGCAGGCGCTGGGTCCCGCCCGAAACTGGGACGTTTTCCTGCATTCGACCCTCACAGAGATTGAGGAAGCCAACCTGCCGCACGTCAATATATCCGCCTTCCGTGCGGCATGCATGTCCTCCCACGATCAGGCCTACCAGGCCGTCCGGCGTATCATCGGCGATCCCAGGACCAACCGGTTCCTGTTGTCCCTGGGGCTGGTGATCGAACAGAGGAGCTGGCGCAACGATATTGCCAGCGAGGATTTGCGCATCCTGACCGAGCCGCTGGCGCAGTTTGCGGCGCGGGTGCTGGACCGGATAGAACGGCAGGTCCGCAGGCGAGGGCACGGCTTTCGCCATCTTCACGCCGATGCGCGCCATCGGCTGCGCCTTGGCCTGAAGCGCTTGCGCTATGCCGTGGAGTTTTTTCTGCCGCTCTATTCCAGTCGGCCGGTGACCGCAAAATACCTGAAGCGCCTGTCGCGGCTGCAGGACCTTCTGGGTGAGGCGAACGATATCAAGAGCGCGCATGAGCTCATGGATACGCTCGACCATGATTCTCTCGGCGCGGAGGCAAACCGGGCCGTCGGGGCCATCATCGGCTGGCAGGGGCACCGCCAGGCGGCGGGCGGCAAACAGCTGATCGGCAGATGGCGGGCGTTCAAGGACACCGCGCCGTTCTGGGCACCACGGCCCTAGAATTTTTCCTGCACCAGTTCCTGCAGCGCGGCGGCACTGACCGGCTTGCCGTAAAACCATCCCTGACCGTCGATCGGCGTTTGCAGTTCGGCGAAGTAGTCCCGCTGCGTGGCTGTCTCGATGCCTTCGACAACGATTCCGAGGTTGAGGACACGGGCCATGTCGATGATCTGCGGGACAATCGAGACCGTCACCGAACCGGTTCCGATCGTCTGGGTGAATGACTTGTCGATCTTGATGCCATCGACATTGAGGTTGCCGAGATAGGCGAGGCTGGAATAGCCGGTGCCGAAATCATCGATGTAGATGTGGTGGCCGCGCGCGCGAAGTGTCCGGATGGCGTCGACCGCAGCGTCGGCATTGGCCGTTGATCGCTCGGTAATTTCAAGGCCGAGCTGTTCGCTTCCGATATTGGCCTGCCGCAGGCGCTGTTCCAGCGCCGAAGCAAATGCCGGATCGACAAGGTCGGCAGCGGATATGTTGACGTTGATGCGGAAGGTCCGGTCCGCTTGCAGGAAGGCATCCATATCGGCCAGAACGCGGTCGAGGACATAGAGCGTGATGCGCTTGATCAGCCCTTCGTCTTCGGCTACCGGAATGAAGATGTCCGGCGAGATGGTGTCCTTGCCATCCGTCCAGCGCACCAGTGCCTCGGCACTGCGCGGCGTGTTCGTCCCGATATCGAAAATGGGCTGGTACACGACGGTAAGACGCCGCTTGTCGAGGGCCTGGGCCAGTCTGGCGCCGAGCGAAAGGCGCTTGCGCTGCAGAAGGAGGATGATGAGGGCGAGCGCCCCGCCCAGGGTGCCGCCAAGGCCGGTGATGCTGGCCTCGATGGGGAACGCATCCTCCTCCAGGTCCTTGACATGGGCCTGCAGGGAAACGCATGCCCGTTCGCCGCAGAGATTGCGAAAGACGATATCGCCATCCCGCCCGGCACCCTCCGGCAGTTTTTCACGCCGCTTTCCCGCATTCAGCCCGCCGAACATCGCGACGGGGTTTTGCGCGCCGGGCGGCTTGAACAGGATGCCGAAACTATAGTTCGGATCTGTCATGGCGTCGAATGCGGTGGGGTCGAGCACGACATTCGCATTCCCCCTGCCGATGATGGGCGCCGGGGTGTTGGAAATGGCCAGCGGCGTATTGGCGTAGACAAGCGTGCCGTCATTCGTTGCAAGATCCGGCTTGGCAAGTGGGGTGGGCTTGGCTGAACCGAAGACGGCGGAACAATGAAATGCGCCATCCCGCACGCGTCCGATGTCCTTCAGATACTTCGTATCGAAAAGCACATCGCGCAGGTGGTTGATCTCATCGTTCGAACAGAATGGAAAACCGGTTTCATTTGCCTTGGACAGGATCGTATCAGCCTCGGCGAAAACGAAGTCGGCGCGTTTCAGCAGCTGGTTCGACAGGGACAGCATGTGCCCGCGGTCGCTGCGGATGATGACAAGCCTGCCGATCCACGATCCGGCGAGGCTTCCCAGCACAATGAGAGCAATGGCCAGAGTAATTTGCGGCACAATCCGCCATTTAAAGGATCGTATTACTGGCATTCGCGTGATCTCATCCGCACTATATTTGGGCGACTGTATCGCAGGCGGGATAACAAGTGGTAATGAACCAGATATTCTCTGCTCGGATTTCGGATGTATCAACCGCAACTGTTGCCGGGAGCGTGAGATCCCGATGCCGCTGCTACAGCATGTCCCGCAGCAGCTTTGCAGTGTGCGCGGCTCCGTTCAGATCGAGACGATGGCTGCCCGGTTTGGGCTGTGCGAGCGATGCCTCGATGGTCTCGCCGAGCAGGCGCCCGGTCAAGCCGTTTTCAGGCAGGGCCACGGCCAGCCCAAGCGCCGCGAGGCGGTTTGCCCGCACTGTCTGTTCGGTTTCGCCGCCCGCGGTGAATGGCACGAGGATTGAACGGCATTGCGCGCGCAGCACGTCGCAGACCGTATTGTACCCGGCTTGCGATATGGAAAGCGCCGCGCCGCGCAGCAGGGAAGGGAAGTCCTTGCGGAAACGCACCACGCTGACATTGTCGGGCACGGCGTGTGAAAGTGCCGCAAAATCGGCTTCCGGCAGATTGGGCCCGGTTATCAGGCACCAGCGGCCGCGATGGCTCGAGGTCCTCGCCGCTTCGAGGGCCGCGCGGATCAGATCAAGGCCGACGGCGCCGCCGCCGGCGGAAACGACGATGTCGAAGCTTTCCGCCGGGGGAGCGGCAACAGGCGCGGCCACGAGGCCGGTATAGATGATCTTGCCGGCGATCTCGGAGGCCAGCGGAAATGTCTCGGGCAGGGTGACGAAATCCGGGTCGCCATGGACGAGCACATGATCGAAATGCGCCTTGATCAGCGCAACGGTTTCCTCATCCCGTCCGGGTTTGGACCGTTCCTGCAATATATCCCGCACGGAGGTCAGGAGTTTGGGCCGGGGGGAGGTGGCCGCTATGGCGTCGAGCAGCGGCAGCAGTTCGAAGCGCATTTGCCTGCGGCCAAAGGGAAAGGCCTCGATGATGACGATATCGGGCCGGACGGCATGAAATGTCTCGAGCAGCAAATCCCGGCGGCGGTGGAGAAAGTCCTCGTCAACCGGGTTGCCGTGCTCGTCGGCCAAGCCGGAAAACCCGGCATTGCTGGCGACAACAGCGGGCAGGGCCACGGATTTGATGTCGGGGCCCGGAAATCCCGGAACAGGCAATCCGCCGGTGATGACCGTCACATCGAATGCATCGCGGGCCAGCGCTGCGGCAATGCGGCTGACGCGCGCGAGGTGGCCGATGCCGAGAAGATGCTGGACATAGAAGAGCACACGGGGAGCGGTCATTCCGTCCTTTGCCATTCGGTTTCAAACAGGTTGGTCAATTGCTGGATACTGGAAATATGGTCGAAGTGCTCGCGCACGCGCGCTTCGGCCGCCTGGCCGAGACGGTGGCGCAGGTCCGGCGCGCGGATTGCTTCCTCCAGCGCCCGGGCCAGGGATTCCGGATCTTCCGGAGGCACGACAAAACCGTTTTCCCGGTCGGTCAGCAGTTCCGGAACGCCGGAAATATTGGTGGAGATGCAGACAAGATTCTGGCTTGAGGCTTCCACGAGAACATTGGGCAGGCCGTCGCGGTCACCATCCGCAGCAATGCGGCAGGCCAGAGCGAAAATATCGGCGCGGCGATAATGCTCCAGCACCTCTTCCTGTGCGAGCGCGCCTTTCCAGGTGATGCGATCGGCAATACCAAGTTTCTGCGCCAGCGGTTTGAGCCTGGCCAGCTGGTCGCCGCCCCCGATATGGACAAACGTCCAGTTGAGATCACCGGGCAAGGCCGCCAGTGCGCGCATGAGGACGTCATAGCCCTTCTTTTCCACCGCGCGTCCGACGCTCAGGATCTGCACCGGGTCTGCCGGGTTCGAACCGTTGCGGCTGGATCGCGCGCCGGTGAAATGGCCGAACCGCGCCAGATCGAGACCGTGATAGCTCAGGTGCACCTGCTCCCGGCGATCGGTCAGCCCACGCATGTGTTCATAGCCGCTGCGGGTGCAGGTGACGCTCCAGCGGGCCTCCGCCAGCTTTTCCGTCAGTTCCCAGTCCGGCGAAGTCCAGATGTCCTTGGCGTGGGCCGAGCACGTCCACGGCACGCCGGTCATGATGCTGGCATAGGCGGTCACCGAAGCGGGCGTGTGGATGAAGTGCGCGTGCAGCCATTCTCCCGCATCGGGCCATTCATGGGCAAGCACAAGGGCCTGGCCCAGGCGGCGGAACCGGTTGCGGGTGACATCGCGGCGCAAATCGGTCCAGAAGCGCCGCAGCAGCGGTTTGAAGCCCGGCTTCGACCAGCCGGCAAACAGTGCACGCAGCACCCGCAGAGGCTCCTCGTGCAGATATTCCGGCAGATAGACGACCCGCGCCCTGATCTCGTCATGGATGGGATGGCGCTTCTTGTCCGTCGGCTTGCGCATCGAAATGAGCGTCAGGTCGAAACCGGCGCGTTCCAGCCCGAGCAATTCCTGGGCGATAAAGGTTTCCGACAGGCGCGGATAACCCTTCAGCACCACCAGTGTTTTACGGCGTATGGGCAAAATCGGCTCTTTACTCGGCAACGGCCAAAGGTTGTTCTTGCTGACGCTCATCCAGCCAATCGCCGACAATCGTCGAGATATGGACAAGCCCTTCCAAGCGCATGCCTTCGCCCTTGCCGCTTTTCGATGGCGGTGCCCGGTCAGGCAGACGCTTGAGCGCTTCGGCGAGCAGCTGGGGGTTTTCGGCCTCTTCCGGCAGGAGCATGTCGACAAGGCCGAGTTCCGAGGCGCGCTGGGCCCGGATCAACTGTTCCTCGCGCGGTTGGATGCGCGGGACGATCAGTGCCGGCTTGTCGAACGACAGGATCTCGCAATAGGTGTTGTAGCCGCCCATGGCCACGACCGCCTTCGCACCGGCAATCAGCTCTTCCATGCGGTTGTCGAACTCGATGACCTCGATATAGGGGATCTTGCCGCCCTTTTTCACCAGCTTGGCCCGTTGCTTGGCGGGCATGTAGGGCCCAAGCACGATAAAGGCCTTGTGTGTCAGTGTCGGGTCCTGCTGGTAGGCATGAATGACGTTGTGGACGAGGTCGGCGCCATCGCCGCCGCCGCCGGTCGTCACCAGGATGTAATCGCCCTCCGGCACATGCACCGAGGCTTTGTCGTGGGACAGGCTGCGCTGCAGGAAGCCGACAAACTCCATCTTGTTGCGCACGCCGGCCGGCACGTCGAGATCAACCAGCGGATCGTAGAAATCCGGCGGGCCATAGACCCACACATTGTCGTAATACTGGTCGATCTTCTGCATCACATTGGCTTTTTTCCATTCGGCCTCGAGCAGATGCGGCGCGTCCATGACTTCACGCAGGCCCAGCACAAGCGTCGTGCCGCGCGACTTGAGATAGGCCAGGGTTTCCTCGACCTCGCCTTTCAGGCCCATGGGCTCCTTGTCGACGATGAAAATATCCGGCTGAAACGTTTCAGCGGTGTGCCGGATGATCGACTGGCGCATTTTCAAGGTTTCATGCAGATCGATGTGCCGGGCAAGCGACGTGTACTCGCCGTTGCGCAGCTTGATCACGCTTGGAACCTTCACGAAGTCAACGCGGGCGCGATAATCGAATGCCCCGGCGATGGTCGCGCCGGAAATGATGAGTATATTGAGCCCGCGATAGTCCTCGACAAGCGAGTGGGCGATGGTCCTGCAGCGCCTGAGATGGCCGAGGCCAAACGTATCATGGCTGTACATGAGGATCCGAGCATCTTCAAAACGCCGCATCATGGTCAAAACCTCTTTGAGACGAATAGCTTTGGCAGGTTTAGCTGCACAGCACATTCGGGACGGCTGGGAGAATGCAAATCCATTGGTATGTCAACTTTCCACTTATCTGTAGGGGTCTGCGGCGTCGCGCAACCCATCTCCCAGAAAATTGAATGCCAAAATAACAAGAATGACCGGAATCATTGGGAAAAGTAGCCAGGGATAAAAAGCGATTACACTGACACTGCGGGCTTCGGTCAGGAGAATACCCCAGCTGGTGATGGGCGGACGAAGGCCGAGACCGAGAAAACTCAGCGCCGTCTCACCCAGAATCATGCCCGGGATGGATATGGTTGCCGTTGCAATCAGGTGTGACATGAATCCCGGAACGAGGTGACGCCCGATGATACGTCCGCTTTTTGCTCCCATCAACTGGGCCGCCAGAACATAATCCTCTTCGCGCAACGCCAGAATTTTGGAGCGCACCGCACGGGCGAGGCCCGTCCAGTCCAGCAGACCAAGAATGAGCGTGATACCGAAGTAGATGATGATCGGGCTCCATGTCACCGGCATGATGGCGGCAAGCGCCATCCATAGAGGCAGACTAGGCAATGATTGCAATACCTCGATGACGCGCTGAACGAGCAGGTCGAACCAGCCGCCATGGTATCCCGCGAGCCCGCCGATGATGATGCCGAGGACGAAGCTGATGGTGATGCCGATAAGACCGATGGTCAGGGAAATGCGCGCGCCGTAGATAATCCGGGAAAGCACATCGCGGCCCAGCCGGTCGGTTCCCAGAAGGAACAGCTGCCCGCCCTTGGCCGGGCAGACCAGATGGACATTGGTCGCAATCTGGCCCCAGAAGCGATAATCGTCGCCGCGGCAGAAGAAGCGCAGCGGTTGCACATCGCTCTTGTTGTCCGTGTATACGCGTTTCAGCGATTCCATGTTCAGGGTCATTTCACGGCCATAGACATACGGTCCGATCAGCTTCCCGTCATGGAACAGGCGGACCCGCTGCGGCGGGGCATGGATGAAATCAACATTGCGTGTGTGCAGGTTATAGGGCGCCAGAAACTCGGCAATGATGATCATGCCGTAGAGTGCGATCAGGAAAATGCCGGACGCCAGTGCAAGGCGGTGGCGTCTGAATTTCCACCACATCAGCCGCAATTGCGATGCGAGATGAACCTTGGCCTGAGCCTCGGTCATCGTCTCGATCGACATCGGATCGAATGGTGCGCTTGAGACGTAGTGCTGCAGGGGCGCGCCGGGGAGCGGGAGTTGTGCTGTCACTTCGTGCTCCTGCCCTGCAACCGGATGCGTGGATCAAGAAAGGCCAGGGCAATGTCGGATATGAGCACACCGATCACCGTGAGAAACGCCAGGAACATGAGGAACGAACCGGCAAGATACATGTCCTGGCTCTGCAATGCCTTGATCAGCATGGGCCCGGTCGTTTCGAGCGACAGGACAATGGCGGTAATTTCCGCACCGGAAATGATATGCGGCAGGATCGAGCCGATATCGGCCACGAAGAAATTCAACGCCATGCGCAAGGGATATTTGACCAGGGTGCGGAAGGGATGCAGCCCCTTGGCCCGCGCCGTCATCACATATTGCTTCTGAAGCTCGTCGAGCAGGTTGGCGCGCAGGCGTCTGATCATGCCGGCCGTCCCGGCCGTTCCAACGATAATGACGGGAATCCACAGATGGGCGAGGATTGATCGCGCCTTTTCCCAGCTCATGGGCTCACTGAGATATTTCTGATCCATGAGATGGCCGATCGATGTGCCAAACCAGATATTGGCGAAATACATCAGGATCAGGGCCAGCATGAAGTTGGGTATGGCGATACCGAGCAAGCCGAAAAGCGTCAGCCCATAATCGCTCCAGCTGTACTGATGCGTTGCCGAATACATGCCGATGGGAAAGGCGAGCAGCCAGGTCACCAGAATTGTGACGAATGAAACGAGAACAGTCAGCCACAACCGGTCGCCTACGACAGCGGTGACCGGCAACTGATACTCAAAGGAGTAGCCGAAGTCTCCCTGCAGCATGCCGCCCAGCCAGTGGAAATAGCGCAGAACCGGCGGCTGGTCGAAGCCATATTGGTGGCGAAGCTGTTCCAGATCCTGCAGGTTGACGGTTTCGCCCTGCGCCTGCATTTCGGCGATCTGGCTTTCAAAGAAGTTGCCGGGCGGCAAATCGATGATGACGAAAACCAGCGCCGAAATAATCAGCAGCGTGGGCACCATCGCGGCAATGCGCCATAGGATATATCGCAGCACGTCTACGTCCCCCCGCTCATCCAGAAAGTATCGGGCATGTAAACCCCGAGCCAACAGGTCGGATCAAAGCCGTAGAGACCTTTTTCGGGAACATTCTGCAAGTGCGAGGAGCGCAGAATGGGTTGCAACGTGCCGTTGACCAACCCTATCGAAAACACCTGATCGGTGTAGATGGCCAGCATCTTGTGCCATATGTCCGCACGCTCGGCCGAATGGGCCGATTTCCGCCATTGGTTTTGCAGGGCGACGAGTTCCTGTGCTTCCGGCAGGTCGGGTGCCTGGCCGCTCTGCCCGAGCGACAGGTAATGCATGCCCCAAAGCGGCCATTGCCATTGATCGTCGGTGGTCGGCGCCAGCTGTCCCGGATTCATGTCCGGTGTTGCCACGCCATTGGCGATGCCAAACCAGATGGACATCATGATCCGGCCTGCCTTGGCGCGGCTGCGGAAGATATCGCGCTGGGAGGTTCTGGTGAACAGCGCCAGGCCGATCTTGCGCCAATGATCCACTATGAGCTCGAGAACATCGGAATCCAGCGTACTCTCGCCCGGCGTTTCGATGGTGATTTCCGCAAGGCGGCCATCGGGGAGCAGGCGGATGCCATCATCGTTGCGCCTGTGCATGCCCACTTCGTCCAGGAGCGCATTGGCCTTGTCCGGATCGAATTCAATCCATGCCTTGGCATAATCCGGTCTGAACAGCGGGCTTTCCGGCAGCACCGTGTCGGCGCTTGGTGTTCCCAGGCCGTAAAACACCGCCATGTTGATTTCATGCCTGTCGATGGCAAGCGACAGCGCGCGCCGGAAGCGCACATCGCGAAAAAGCGATCGCCATCCCTCATCCGCGCAATTGAGATTGGGCAGGATTGCGACCCGTGAACCCCGGGTCAATTTCCACAGGTCGACCTTCACCGGATAGCGCTTTTCGGCATCCTTGAGGAAGGTGTAGTCGGCAAAATCGATGCCGGTGGCCTGCAGCTCGCTTTCGCCCGCACCCGCCTTTGCCGGAATGATCGGCGATGAGCTGATGTTCAGAATGAAGCGGTCGATATAGGGCAGCTGCCGTCCGTTCTCGTCGACGCGATGGAAGAACGGGTTGCGCTCGAACACGAACTGTTCGGCCGGAGGGGTTGTCATGTTCCGCCAGGGATCGAGCACCGGCAGTTCGGGGTTTTCCGGACGGTACTGGCGCGCCATCTTGATGTGAAGATCGGCCCACTTCTTGACCCGGTTTTCTTTCATCAGGGCGGCAAGGCGGAACTTGTCCTGATAGTCCTTGTGGAATTGTTTCAGATAGAGCGACGGGCCAACCACAACCAGGGCTTGCGGGGCCGCCAGGCTGGGCAGGAAATCAGGATTCGGTGACTCCCAGGAATAGCGCACGGTCAGCGGATCGAGGACCTCGAACTTAGGCAACTTCCCGTCGATGCGCAGCTCCAGCGCGCCGCCAGCGGGCGTCAGGTCCGAATTCAGAAGAACATCGTTCCACCAGTAACTGAAATCATCGGTTGTCAGCGGCGAACCGTCGGACCATTTGTGCCCCTCGCGCAGTCTGAAGGTGAAAACGGTGTCGTTTTCCGATTCGAACGATTCGAGCACATCAGGCCGCAGAACGAGATGTTCGTCATATCCCACCAGACGGGCATAGCCGTAGATGGTCATGAACCGGATATCTTTCTGGCTGCCGATGATGGTGCGCAGCGTTCCGCCGTACTGTCCGGGGACGCGGCCCATTTCCTTCAGGTTGATAATCCGCGGCCGTTTGGGAATACGCTGGGCAAGCGGCGGCAGGCTGGTGGCACGCAGCCGGTCCTCGAGAAACTCCGGTTCGCGTTCGCGATCGGCCGCTTTGACCGAGACCGGAACCACGGTGGCGGCAAGGGCGCCCAGGACTGTCCGCCGCGTCACCACGAGCGTAGTTCCCGTGTATCGACATTGCGCCGCGCCAGCACCACGTGACCATTGCCGAGATCGGCGGGCGAGAGCGGATCATCGCTGTCGCCGCTGGAGAATTTCGGTCCCCAGGCACGTTCATCCGAGGCACCGCTGGCCTTGAGCGTCTTGAAATCCAGCGGCCGGTCGAGGTCCGGAAACGGGACGGCGGCCAGAAGCGCTTTCGTGTAGGGATGGACGGGATCGCGCAGGATAATTTCGCGGGGCGCAATCTCGACAATGCGCCCGGCACACATCACGGCGATACGATCGGCCATGTAATCAACCACCGCAAGATTATGGGAAATGAACAGATAGGTCAGGCCCAGCTCCTTCTGCAGGTCCTTCAGGAGGTTGAGGATCTGCGCCTGAACCGAAACGTCGAGCGCCGAAACCGGCTCATCGCAGATCAGCAATTGCGGTCCGAGCGCCAGTGCCCGTGCAATGCCGATGCGCTGGCGCTGGCCGCCGGAGAAGCTGTGCGGGTAACGGTTGAGGTACCGCTGGTCAAGACCGATCGCCTGCATCAGCGCGCGCACCGTTTCCAGACGATAGGCGCGATCCCCGCGCCCGTGAATTTCCAGGGGCTCGCTGAGGATGTTCTGTACGGTCATGCGCGGCGACAGCGACGAAACCGGATCCTGGAACACCATCTGGATTTTGGTGCGCAATTCCAGAAGCTTGGCGCCCTGCGCGGCAAGCACGTCGATTTTGCCCCGGCCGTCATCGAAGGTCACCGAGCCGCCATCCGGGGTTACTGCCCGCATCAGGATTTTGCTGACGGTGGTCTTGCCGCTGCCGCTCTCGCCGACGAGGCCAAGACATTCACCACGCCGGATATCGAAGCTGACACCGTCGACGGCGCGTATGCGGGTCTTGTCCTGCTTGCCGAAAAGACCGGATTTGCGGATGCCGTAGCTCTTGGTGAGGTTTCGCACGGATACAAGCACGTCAGGGGCCGTTTCCTCGTGCTTTCTCTTTCCCCACAACGCGCCGGAATTGACCGGTACTTCACGCAATGCCTTCAGGCGTTCCCCGGGTTTCATGTCGAAATGCGGTATGGCAGCCATCAGCCCCTTCAGGTAACGATGCTGCGGGTTGCGGAAAATGGCGTCGACCGGCCCGGCTTCCATGATTTCGCCGTGGTAGATCACCACCACCTCGTCGGCCATGTTGGCCACGACACCGAGGTCATGGGTGATCAGCAGCATGGCCATATTGAGCTTGTGCTGGAGATTGCGCAGCAGTTCCAGGATCTGCGCCTGGATGGTGACGTCGAGTGCCGTTGTCGGTTCGTCCGCAATGAGCAGGGCAGGGCGGCAGATCAGCGCCATGGCAATCATCGCCCGCTGCCGCATGCCGCCCGACAATTCAAACGGGTACATGTCATAGGTGCGTTTGGGATTGGAGAACCCGACCAGCCCCAGCATTTCCTCGGTCTGCGAACGGCGTTCGGATTTGGTCGCCTTGGTGTGGATGGCCAGGACTTCGCTGATCTGGTTGCCGACGGTGTGCAGCGGCGAGAGCGACGTCATGGGTTCCTGAAATATCTTGGCCATGCGGCTGCCGCGCAGGGCTCTTATTTCGGGTCCGTCCCGCTCCAATTGCAGAATATCGGTGGTTTTGCCGTCGATCGGGTCCGTAAACAGGATTTTGCCGGTTACGGCGGCCGTGTTGGGCAGAATGCCCATGACGGACTGGCTGATGACGGATTTTCCCGATCCGGATTCACCCACCAATGCCGTTACTTTTCCCGGAAGGATGCGCAGATTCGCACCCTTGACGACATGCATACGCCCGCCCAGCATCGAAAACGAAATGCCGAGATTCTCGATACGCAACAGATCAGACCCCGACGTCATGCCAGTTTTTCATTCCCCCAGAGCGTTTTTATTATCGCCATTACGATTAAGACTATCGCACGATATACAGTGAGTCTAGCTAGGTCGTGCACTCATAAATCTGATCGAAATGGCGCCTGAAACGGCAAGAAGATGCAAGGAGAGATGCGAAGGGCGGGGCCTTTCCCCCGGCCGAGCGGCTCGACACTGCAGCTTGCAGCCGTTTCGGCGTCCGAAGGATATGGTCCATTTGCCCGGCTACGTCGTCGCAAAGCCTTAAAAATGAACCACATTTCCCTCGTCTTTGCTCCTCGTATCCGAACAAATGGCCACATACCATTTCAATCAGATTTATGAGTGTACGACCTAGGTCACACGCCGATGACATCACTCTGGCATTTCAGGGTTATTTTTGTGTGGGCGGGCTCTAGAGCACGGGGCAGAACTGCGCGTCCATGACGTCTTCGCAGCGCGGCGAACGGCGGAAATCGTCGTAATAGAGTGTCCATTCCTTGTCGTCGGCGGCACGGTACGGGCCAAATTTGAAATATTGATTCTTGCCCAGTCCCTTGTCGGCATGGCCGATATGGCCCTTGACCGTCACGATCCATTTGTTGTTGGCAAAAATCTCGACATGACCCGAGCCGTCAGGTCCGGGCTTCGTGTAGATCGCAAAGTCGATCCAGCCCGAATCCGGCGTCGGCAGCTTGTTGCCGCGATCCGTCACCGTCATGGCGCTGGTGCAGGTGGAGAATTGTTTGCCGTTCTCGGCGGACCAGTTCGAATCGGTCGCCACAAGGGCGCGCATCTGGTTGGTTTCAGGGCGCAGCCACACCGGTGTCTGCCCGCCGGCGCACGCCGGATCCGCCGCGATCCCGTTCTTTTTGGCCGGCGCGATATAATTGGTCTCGATGGTGGCGAACAGCTTTCCCTGGTTGAGCCGCAGCGCCAGAAAGGGACTGAAATCGCCGACCGCCTTCGGCCCGATCTCGCGTTTCCACTGGGCAATCAGATAGCGGTGATCGTCGCTGGGAATGGGATCGGCAAATTTGACGGCAAACCCGTACCAGACCCCCTGGTTGTAGGGCACGCGCTTGTCGGTCTTTTCCCAGATTTCCGCCCGCTCACTGCAATTGTGCTTCGTGCCCGGACACAGCGGCTTGACGCTCAGCTTGAGGGCGCCGCCGCCATTGCGCGTGACCTCGGATTGAAATTCAACCGTTCCTGCGCTCTGCTCGAAATTCTTGCGGTAGTAGAGGCCGCCGGCCGGCGAAAAGTCCTGACCATCAAAACGGTCGATGAGCACGTCGCTCCTTGGCTCTGCGCCGGCTTGGGATGAGAGAGTCATACTTGCAGCCAGGGCAGCCATCAGAACGGTCTTTCGCTTCATTGCATGAACTTCTCCAGAAGGGGCCTCTGATCCAGTGTTTTCGCATCGCGGTGCAGCAGCATGACCTGTTCCGCTTCCGACAGGCCGTCATAGGCCACTTCATCAAAGGCATCTTCCGCCACGACAGTAGCCGATTGTTTGGGCAGGAGAACAGTGACCTTTTGCCCGACGCCGCGCAATTTTTCTTCGCCGAGGGTTGTCCAGTCGCCGCCGCAATAGTTGGCGAACGCCTGGCTGGCGACGATTTCGCGCGAATACTTCTTGGTCAGGCCCTGCAGCCGCTGCACCTCATTGACGGCGGAACCGAAGGCGGAAAAGGTCAGGCGGTCCTTCAGGCCGACATTGCCGAACATGACATTGCCCACATGCAGGCCGATGCCGTAGCGGATGTCGCTGAGGCCGTCCTTGCGCCGGTCGCGATTGAGCTCCGCCACGCGGGCCTGTGCCTTGAAGACAGCCGAAAGAGCCGCCTGACAGGCAACCTTTGAAGCGTCCTTGTGTCGGCCGCAGGGGTAGACCGCAAGAAAACCGTCCCCCATGAAACTGAGGATTTCACCGCCGCCGCGGTTGAATGGCGCGGCGATCGCATCGAAGAAATGATTGAGTGTATCGATATAGGCCTGACGGCCTTCCCGTTCGGCCAGCATGGTCGACTGGCGCATGTCGCCCATCACCAGGGCCGCCCGGATCGTTTCGCCGTCACCCCGGCGAATCTGGCCGTTGAGAACGCGCTTGCCGGCATTGCCGCCGAGATAGGTGGTCAGCATGTTGTCGGCGAGCTTGCCGAGAACCGCCATTTTGGCAGCAACGGCCAGATGGTTCTGCAGCTTCAGCAGTGCACCGATCATGCTTTCGCTGAAACCCGCGCTGCTGTCCGTTGACCAGGAGCCCATCATGCCCTGTGTCGACTCGCCGCTGAAAGGCTGCACGAACGCCAGATAATCCGTCACGCCCTGCTTCTTCAGCTCGTCAAAGATGGGGAATTCATGCGGCCCGTCCGCATCGATGCGCCGCCGCACATGTTCAAGGTTGTTGCACAGCAGATAATAATAGGGGCTGAGCAGAAAGCGTTCGGGTTTCTCGCCCGCATTGTGGCGATAGCCTTCCACCACGAGCCCGCTGGAGCGCTGCCAGGTAAAGCCAAGCGCATCGTAAAGCGGGTGCAGCATGGAGAACGTCAGGTGGACGCGGGCAATCGGCAGGCCCGCCGCGGCAATGCGTTCACAAAAACCGCGTATGATTGTCTCAAGATTCTCGCCGGCGAGAGAAGAACGTGTGAGCCAGTCTGCGACCTTGTCGAGAAGTATGGTGGAAACATCCGTTTGCGTGCTCATCACTCGTCCTTGTCCTTGCGAACCGCGTCCAGCTTCGATGCGCTGTTCCGTGATCGGCCGGGCACATGAAAAATCATACCCAAAACAAGCAGATACGGAGACAAGATGAGCGAACCGGACAAGGGTGTCAACGCTGGCAGCGGGGTCGCCGGCAACAATCGCAATGCCCGGTTCTGTTCAAATGGATGGCTGGCTGGCGGTTCTCTATCGATCCTGATTGCGTGCTGGCACTGAAATGGGCATGTCACCGATCTGAAACAATAGAGGCGCCGGGGTTAATTCACCGGATCGGCACGCACTCCTGACAACCTCCTGTCAGCAGCGCGCCAGACCGGGCTTGCCGTCGCATCAACTGTTTGTGACAGGCCGGACGCCGCCGGCCTTGCTTGACAGCGGTGGCTGGAGCAGCCATCTAAACCGGACGAATTCCGGGCCGCCACTGCGCCCTCAACCGCATCCGCTCACGCGGCGTGCTTCGCAAAGAAGAGATCGCCTTGGCCGTTTCCTCCTCTCCCTTCTCCGACCTTTCCGCCAAAATCGACGCGCGCACCGCCCAGGCGGGGGTGATCGGGCTGGGCTATGTCGGGCTGCCGCTCGCCATCACCCTTGCCCAGAGCGGGTTTTCGGTGACCGGCTTTGATATCGATCCGAAGAAGATTGTCGCCCTCGACGCCGGCCATTCCTATATCGAGGCGGTCACGGACGCGTCGCTCGGTGCGCAAACGGCGCAGAACCGGTTCCGGTCGACAAGCGATTTTGCCCGGCTCGCCCAGTGCGACGTGATCGTCATCTGCGTACCGACACCGCTGACGAAACATCGCGATCCCGACCTGTCCTTCGTCGAGGCAACCTGCCGCTCGATTGCCGCGGCGCTCCGGCCCGGCCAGCTTGTCGTGCTTGAATCGACGACCTATCCCGGAACAACCGATGATGTGGTCAAAACGATTCTGGAAAAGACCGGTCTCAAATCCGGCAAGGACTTCTTCCTCGGCTTTTCCCCGGAGCGGGAAGATCCCGGCAATCGCGATTTCCAGACCTCGACCATACCGAAAATCGTTGCGGGCGATGGCGAGGAAGCCAGCCGGCTGATGCAGGCTTTCTACGGTGCCGCGGTCAAGACGGTTGTTCCCGTCTCGTCCAACGCCACGGCCGAGGCGGTCAAGCTGACCGAGAACATCTTCCGGGCGGTGAACATCGCGCTCGTCAACGAACTGAAAACCGTCTACGCCGCCATGGGCATCGACATCTGGGAGGTCATCGAGGCGGCCAAGACAAAGCCCTTCGGCTACATGCCGTTTTATCCCGGCCCCGGCCTCGGGGGCCACTGCATCCCGATCGATCCGTTCTATCTCACCTGGAAATCGCGCGAGTACGAGCTGCCGACCCGCTTCATCGAGCTGGCAGGCGAGATCAACTCCGCCATGCCGCGTTATGTGGTCGGCAAACTGGCCGAAGCACTGGATATCCGGGCGGGCAAGGCGCTCAGCCGCTCACGCGTGCTGGTTCTCGGGCTTGCCTACAAGAAGAACGTGCCTGATATCCGTGAAAGCCCGTCGCTGCGCCTCATTGAAATCATCGAGGAGCGCGGCGGCCATGCGGACTATCACGACCCGTTTGTCAGCGAGATACCGTCGACCCGCGAATATATGGCGCTGAAAGGCCGTGCGTCCGTGCCTCTGGATGAAAAAACGGTGAAATCCTACGATGCCGTTCTGGTTTCGACCGACCATGACGACGTGGATTATGCGGCGCTGGCCGAATGGTCGCCGCTGATCGTCGATACGCGCAACATTTTCACCAGGCGCGGGCTCGCCGCCGGGCATATTGTGAAATCCTAGGATCAGGACAGCTTGGCCTTGAGATTGCTGGCCGCCATGGCATAGCCGCCCGATGCCCCGTCGATGAAGTGCATGTGATTGCGCGACATGGGGGTCGGGACAAGACAGGTCATCAGGGCAGAATCCTGCCGGTGCAGGCCGAAGCGGGCGATGCCTGCCTTCGATGCCTTTTCCAGCAGCGCCTCAATGCGCTGCAACCGGGCCGGATCGATATCAATCGTCATTTTCAGACCATCGTCGAATTTGCGAAAATCCGAGTTCCGCGCGACGTCGCGCTTGTATTGTTTCGGATCAAATTTCCCCCAATGCAGGCCAAGCCTGTCCATCGCAACGGTCAGGGCGATCTGGGCGAGTATCGCGATTTTGCGAAGAAGGCGTTGCCCCCTGGGGGCTGTGGCGCGTGCCTCCGTCTCCACACCGCTGGTATTGAATGCAATGGGTGGTCCATCCGCCGGCAAGGGATGCGCGCCGCGATTCTGTTCGGCGGCAATCGCAACGATGTCGGCAACAAGCTGCTGGAATGCCGCCGTTGCGCCGGCGTCGCCGGGAATGGCGATGATGGACAGGATTTCGCCATTGCGTGCCACTATCGGATTCCACCGGCAGGAAAGCCCCGTCAGATCCGGGCGCGATCCGGAGGGGCCGGCGGCGATGGCATATTTGCCGGCTTTCATCTGCGCCTCGGCCCAGCTGCTGCCGCCGCCCGTAAACATCGCGTAGAAGACTTCGGGACTGGCGCTGAACCGGGCAACGCGCACGTCAAGGCCCTGCGCCTTGATCTCGCTCATCGGCACGAGGGCGGCACGCAGGGTCAGTTGCAGGTCCTCACGCACCCACGCCTGAACCGAGGCAAGCGCTTCACGCGCCTGCACGGCCGCGGAGGCCGGAATGGCGACAAGCGCGCCATCGCCGCCGAAGACGAAGGGGTAGTTGTGCCTGCCCAGAGCATTGAGCAGGGCGGAGATGACGCTTGCGCCTGCCATGTTCACGGCCTTGTAACGCCCGGCTTCGATCGCCCCGGTCGAGCCGACAATATCGGCCACTGCCAGTATCCAGTCGTTGGGGAGCGGCCGATAATTGCCCGCATCCGCTACGCCTTCGAAGTCAACGAAGACGGGAAGCGAGTCGAAGAAATCGTCGTTTGCAATGGCACCCATGCAAGGCAATTAGCACATTGTGCAGGAACAGGCGACCGGCAGGATGAATGTACGGCGATGAAGCGGGAATAACGGGTCTTGCCGGCAACCGGTGCGGGGCCGCCTCCCGGCCAAAGGCAAGCGCGCCAACCATGCGCGCAGCGGTTGTGGATACACCTGGCGCGATCGCAACAGCAGGGCGCCTGTGCCCGAATTTTGCGGTAAAATGACCGAAAACATTGGAAAATGTGCGTCAAAGGAGACACGTGTTTTCTGGTTTGTCAGGCTTGATACCGATAATCAAAGCTTAGCAGGCAAGTTCAACCATAAATTGCCTTTTGCAGCAATTATGTGAAAAACTGCAAATACAATTGTTCATCGTCTTGTCTGCCTGCCTGTCTCGTGCGAGCATGAAGGGGCTTTTAATCCCATGCGATGAAAAGCCATCTGAAATCCAGAAGAATACCGTTGCGGAAGCCGGCACTTTGCGGGCCAAGAGGAATGACTTGTATCCAATGCTGCTTGAACTGGCCCATTTTCCCGATTTTCAAAAGGGCCTGTTCAAGGACGTGGTGGCTTCGGACACGCTTGCAATGCTGCACGAGGTCAAACAGCAGACTGGCTGCCGCCACATTGCCCATGTCGGGCACCCGGAACCCCGGCCTGGCAGCGATGTGGTCGATGAAAATGTCCCGCTTCTGATGACCTATCCGGTCAGCTGGATGTTGCGCTATTTTGCCAAGGACTATCTCAAGATCGATCCGGTGATGCAGGGGATGACGTTGTTCCAGCCGCGTGCCGATGCGCCCGGCACGATCTGCAACCTGACTGCCGATGCCATCCCTTCGCCAGCCGTAAAACGCTATCTGATGGACGCGGAACGGCGCGGGCTTGGCAACCTGTATCTTGCGATTTGCGCGACGAATGCCTTCGGCTTCCGCGGGATCACGCTCTTCACCTTCGACGTCGAAAAGGCTGAGCAGGGTGCCTTTGTCGAGCGCAGGCGCAAACAGTTATCGGCAGCTTCGGCGCGTATCCACAACGCCCTGCACGGCACCCGCAATCCGGCCCTTGCCGCGATCATCTCCAATCTGTTGACCAGACGCGAGATCGACTGCCTGTTCTGGGCAGCCAATGGCAAGACGGATGGCGAGATCGGCGAGATTCTCAATATCGCGCGCTGGACGGTGGTCACCTATCTGCAGAACGCCAAGAACAAGCTGGGCTGTTCCAACAGAACATCGACCGTGGCGACGGCGCTTGCTCTCGGCGTGATCGACATACCCACCGTTGCCAAGGCCTATCTGTAGGAAGGCGGTTATTGCGCCTTTGCCGATGCCGACAATTGCGGCAGGCGCGCATTCTCGAAGGCCTGGGCCAGCAATGCGGTGTTTTGCGCGGGACTATGCCCCGTTTCGGCAAACCGCAAATGGTGCAGATCGATCTCGGTGCTTTCGGAAGACAGCGTCAGCCGGAAATAGGCATTGACCCCCATATTGCTGAACTCGAGATCGAGCATCACTTTCGGCGCGGTGTTCCAGTCCAGCGCATATTCACCGCCAAGACCGAACGTCAACGTATCGGGATAGAATGTCAGTTCCGTCGCTGAATTGACGATATCGGCAATGTTGCCGAACAGTTCACAGCGTATGAAGGCAATATAGTCGGCAACATCCACAAGACGAAGATCATGGATGACCTCTGTCAGGTGGTTTGAAATGATATCAACTCGGGCAACCGAATATTGCGTTCTTTTCATCTGCTGTTTACCCGATTGGAAACGGTTTTATTATTTACGTCGTACATTAACGAATTGGATCAGTTCTGCCACGGCTTTGTAGAATTCTGGTGCAATGGCATTGTTCACTTGCACTTGCTTGTACAACGCGCGCGCCAGTTGCACATTCTCGAAAACCGGTATGTCATTGGCCGCGGCGATCTCCCTGATTTTGAGAGCGATCAGATCCTGCCCCTTGGCAACCACGATAGGGGCCGGATCTTTCGCCGGGCTGTAGCGTAGAGCAACGGAGAAGTGTGTCGGATTTGCGACGATCAGCGTGGCCGTCGGAACCGAGGCAATCATACGCTGGCGCGCCCGGTCACGGCCGAGCGAGCGCAACCGGGCCTTCAGCAGCGGATCGCCCTCTGCCTGCTTGTGCTCGTCCTTGATCTCCTGCTTGGTCATGCGCAGTTCGCTGCGCCAGTGAATACGGGCCCAGGCAAGGTCGAAGGCTGCGAGCGCGGTCACCGCAATCGTCACGGATGCCAGAAGCCGGGTGATGTTGCTGCGGATGAGCTCGGGCAGCTGGCTGGGTTCGGTGATGATCGTGTCGACGAAGAAATGGCTGCTGCGGAAGAACATCATGAAAACGATGATGCTGGCCGCCGCGAACTTGAAGACCGACTTGAGGAATTCTATGCGGCCCGACGCGCCGAAGATGCGTGTCCAGCCCTTTGCAATGGATACGCGCGAAAACTGCGGCTGGATACGGTCAAAGACCATGCGCGGCGCATTCTGCAGCACCGATGCGAGGATGCCGGCGGTGGGAATGATGATGAAGACGGGAAGCAAGGCCGCACCCACGGCCAGGCCGACGATGCCGAACAATTGCCGGGCATCCTGCGCGCTGTTGAGCCGCCATTCCTCGGGCTTGTCAAGCAGGGCCGAGAGGAACGCCACCAGTTTCGAGCCGCTGGGCACGGCGACGAAAACCATGATGACGAGAAAGGCGGCGATGGAGGCAAGGATCGGCGCTTCGCGCGAGACGGGCAGATTGCCCTTCTCGACCGCATCACTGATTTTCTTCTCAGTTGCTTCCTCGGTTTTACTCTCTTTGTCGGGCCCGTCCGACATGCTCTAGCAGGCCCTGCCGATCATGTTTCGGATTCTTGCGGTTCGAGCTTGAGCTCGCCGCGTTCGGCCAGGGCAATGGCGGTGCGGGCAATGGCGCGGCGCGCTTCCGTGACCGTGTTGGCATTGATGTTGGTCTGGCTGGACAATTCGGTTTCGACCATGCGCCGTCCGCGTGTCGACAGGGACTGGAGGATGAGTTCCTGCAGGCGCGGCTCGCAGCCATGCAATGCTGATGTGACCACATCCGTCTGGATTTCATCGAAGAGGATGAGGCGCGCGCGCTGCGATATGCGCACGATATCCTCGAAGGTGAAGAGCTTGGCCTTGATCTTGGCAAGGTCTTCCGCGCCCAGATCGGTGAGGCTCGCCAGCAGTTCGTCGATCTCCGATTTTTCCAGCTGGTTGATGATGTTGGCAACGGTGCCGTGATGGCTCTTCTCGGAACCCGAATTGTCTTTTCCGGTGACCTCGCGCTGCAGGATGCTTTCCAGCATCGCGATCGTCGAAGGACCCACCTTGCGGATATGCAGCGTGCGCTGAATGATGGCACCACGTTCCTGCGGCGCAAAGCCGATCAGCAGCCGGGCCGCGATATCGGAAGGCAGGCGCGAAATCACATAGGCCGTCACCTGGGGATGCTGCGTTGACAGATAGGCTTGCAGCACGTCGAGCGGCACGCGCGGCAGGATATCCCACACGGATTCCTGCGTCAGCAGTTCGGGGCGGCGGTTCTCGATGACCGCGCTGGCCTCTTCCGCCGACAGCGTTTCACGCAGCAGCCCTTCAAAGCGCATGCCGGCTTCCGAAACCGGCGCGCCGTCGGCAAAGGCGTTCTCGAATTCCTTGACCAGCTCTTCGAAGTCGCCGGGGGTGATCGGCTCGAGCTTGCGGGCATGGCCGGCAAGCGAGCGCAGATCGTCCGCATTGAAATGCTTGAGAAGCCGCGAGGCGGATGGCCGCCCGATCGCCACAAGCAATGCGGCCACCTTTTCCGGGCCGCTCAGGTCCTGGATGGTGCTTTCGCCCTGAGGTGTGTCTTGATCGCTCATGCGGTCTGGCTTCTCGTGCTTGTAGGGGGGAAGGCGGCGCGGCGGCGGATGACTTAACTGCCGCTGCCGATGACTTCGGTGAGGCTGACGCCGAAGCGCGAGGAGTCGTCCTCGAGGACGATGACTTCACCGCGTGCGATCACCCGCCCGTTGACGACGATATCGACGGGATCGCCGATCTGCTTGTCGAGGGTCACGACAGCACCGCGGCCGAGCTTCATCAGATTGGCCACCGGCATCGACGTGCTGCCGAGAACAACCTGGACGTCGACGGGAATGCCCATGATGAGATCGATGTTCGGCTTCGATCCCGCAGGTTTGCGGCTTGGTTGCGGTTCATCGCGCTTGAGATCTTCGATTGCCTCGTTGAGCTCGTCTTCGATGGAATTCTTGTCGGAAATGGCCATGATGGGAAATCCCGTTCACACTGGGTTAAAGGACGGCATTCGCCACGTCAGCACTGCGGACGATGCGATTGACGAACACGGGCAGGACTTTCGCCGGAGCCGCGGGCTGGTTGTGGATAGGCGTGCCCTGACGGATCTCGGTCTGGGCTGCCGGAACCGGCTGCTGCGCAAAGGCGGGTGCGGCAGCGCGCTGGGCGGCATCGACGGCCGGGAAGGGGCGCACATTGTCCTTGAACTCGTTCTTGGCGCGTTCAACCATGCGGATGGTGCGCGTCATGTCCGAACGGGCGCGGTCGGAATCCTTGAGCTTGGCCTCCAGACGCACGCTTTCGTCCCGGCAGGTTTCACGCTCGTTCTGCAGGAAGAGCAGCGCCTGCTCGAGGCTCCGGGCCGAACCGGCCACCTGTTGCGCCATGGCGCGGCTCATGGCCGTCAGCCGGTTGGCCTTGCGCAGGGCAACGAGGAAGACCGCAAGCCCGGTTGCGATCAGGGCGGCGGAAATGAGATTAGCCAGCAGCAAGCTCATCGAGCAGGTCCTCTTCTTCATTGATAGGATCGGTGATGCGCACGGTGAATGCCGTGCCGGTCTTGCCCAGACGGCATTTGTAAAGTGCCTGTTTGCCGCTGCGCAGGCGTACCTGATTGATCGCATCCTTGGGCAGCTGCAGGATCTGGCCGGGTTTCAAAAGGGTGATCTGTTCCAGCGTCATGGACCCCTGCTGGATGAAGGCCTCAATGTCGATATGGGCCCGGCTCACCTCGAGGCGCAGCTTCTTTGCCCAGGTCGGATCGGAGTGGTGTGCCGGCTGTTGCAGCATCCGCGCGATGGCGTCCTGCATGGGACGGAAGCTCGAACGCGGCATCATGATGATGATCTGGCCGCTGTGTCCGCCAACCTTGAGCAGCATCGTGCAGCATATCATGCGCGTATCGGTCACCGAGGCAACCGAGAAATGCGCGGCTTCCGTCAGTTCGGCGATCTGGAACAGCGTGTCGCTGCCGCCCGAGAACATGTGATCCAGCGATGCGGTGACGTCGGTGAAGATCTGGCGGGCGATGCCAAGGTCGACCGAGGTCATCGGGCGATGCGGCTGGTGGTCCTGGCTGGCGCCGGACCCGAACAGGGCATCGACCCCGCAATCGACAAAGGCACGGTCGGCAGCCAGCAGCAGGCGCGATGCCCATTTGACGACCTGCACGGTTCCGATCAGTCCCGAGCGCATCAGGGTGCTGGCAATGGCATCCTTCTCGATTGATTCCATGCGCACGAATTCGGCGGCAATGGTGACGTCGGACTGGCTGGTTATTTTGCCGGCAAACGTCGTTGCAAGGTCGCGAAACACCGCCTCGAGGGATTTGAGATCGTCCACCGACATGCCGGCGGCGCGCAGGATGCTTTCCGCAAGCACGTCCGGTCTTTTCTGTTCTGTCTCGACATCCATTGTTCAGCCTACGCCGCTTGCTGCATCGGAACGGTGGAGATGGTTTCCTGCTCGACCACATCGATGGACGGACGATCATAGGCCGAAATCGTCTTGCGTCCATATTCGAGCGCGATCTGCGGCAGGGCGCCGTTCATGTAGGCGAGCAGTGTCTGCTTGACGATCATGTATAGCCGGTTCTGCTTCTCGCGCGTCGTCTTGATCTTGGTGGCAATCGGGCCGACCACACCATAGGAAAGAAAGATACCGGCGAAGGTGCCGACCAGCGCCGCGCCGATCAGATGACCCAGCACTTCCGGCGATTCATTGAGGGCGCCCATGGCCTTGATCACGCCCAGCACCGCAGCAACGATGCCGAGTGCCGGCAAACCTTCCGAAATGGCCACCATGGCATGGTAGGGCTTGAGCTTGTCGCGGGAGATCGTGTGGATTTCCTCATCCATCAGCGCCTCGATTTCGTGCGAGCGCGCATTGCCGATGATGATCAGGCGGCAGTAGTCGCAGATGAACTGCGTCAGATCATGGTTCTTCAGAACGCTCGGAAATGCCTGGAAAATCAGCGATTCATTGGGATTGTCGATGTGGACTTCCACCTCGTTGCGCGACTTGGCGCGCAGTTCCCGCATCAAAGCGTAGAGGACGCCGAGCACATCGAGGTAGTCGCGCTGCTTGGGAACCTTGTTGGAGAAAGCCTCCATGCAGGCGCGTCCGGTATCCTTGACCGCCGAAAACGGATTGGCGACCAGGAATGTACCGAGCGCGGAGCCGCCGATGATGACGAATTCCCACGGCTGCATGAGAACACTCACATGCCCGCCCATGGCAATGAAGCCGCCAAGGAGACATCCCATCGTTACCACAAGTCCAACAAGGATTCCCAAAGCGCTCTCCTGCAAATATTGCCAGCAGCCGAGGAGTAGCAAGTCCGGCTTGCGTGAACCTTGCATGGAGACGCAGGTTTGTAGTCGGGGTGAAATTGCGCGGACAGCTTCAGGCAAGCTTGCTTTGGCACAGATAGGCGAAAGCCGTGGGAGTGCTGTTGCCATGATCAACACGATGACCAGTTATAAATTGATCTCGTCGAACCTGACGCGTTCGCTGACGAGGGTGGCCGCCGAACCGGTCGTGCAGCGCGACACGGACTACTACCTGAAGAATATCGGCAAGGTCAAAACCATTGACGATTTTATGAAGGACGACCGGCTGTATAAATACGCCCTGAAGGCTGTCGGGCTTGAGGACATGGCTTTCGCCAAGGCCTTTATCCGCAAAGTTCTCACCGAAGGTACCGGCAAGGACAGCTTTGCCAACAAACTGACGGACAAGCGCTACCTGGAGTTTGCCACGACGTTCGATTTCGCCAAACTGGGTGACAAGGCGACCAGCCAGCCCGCCGTGCTCAAGCCGGTGACGGACAAATATGCCCGCCAGACGCTGGAGCAGGAAGCCGGGCAGGACAATGAAGGCGTGCGGCTTGCCCTGTATTTTGCCCGCAAGGCGCCCACGATCACCAATGCCTATGAAATCCTCGGCGACAAGGCACTGCTCAAGGTCTTCCAGACAACCTTTTCCATCCCGACGCAGGCGTCCAACATGGATATCGACCGGCAGGCAAAGATGGTCACCGACAAGCTCGATCTCGCATCTCTCAAGGATCCGGCAAAGCTTGAGAAATTCCTCACCCGGTTTACGGCTATGTATGAAATGAACAATCCCTCGACTGCCTCCACCATTCCCTCGCTGCTTTTCGGCGGGGATACCACAATCGGCATTTCGCAAAACATCCTGACGATCTTGCAGTCGTTCAAGCTGGGTGGCCGCTGATGGAAAACTCGATCTATGTCGGCCTGTCCTCGCAGATATCGCTGGAGCGCCGCCTGGATGCCCTGGCGCACAATGTGGCGAACATGTCGACGCCGGGTTTTCGCGCCACGGGCATGAAATTCGAAACCATGGTGTCGAAGGCGGCCGAGGACTCGAGTTTCGTTTCGGCCGGTCAGAGCTATATCAAGACGGACGCAGGGCCGATCACCCAGACCGGCAATCCCCTGGATATCGCCGCAAAGGGCGACGTATGGTTTTCGCTGCAGACACCGGCCGGGCAGGTTTTCACCCGCGACGGCCGCATGCAGATGACAACGACCGGCGAGCTGCGCTCGGTCAAGGGTTACCCCATCCTGGATGCGGGCGGCCAGCCCCTGGTCATTGACCCCAATGGCGGTCCGCCGCAGATTTCCGCCGATGGGGCGGTCTATCAGAACAAGCGCCAGCTGGGCTCCATTGGCCTGTTCACGATCAGCCCCAATGCCAAGCTGACCTATTTCGACAATTCGGCTGTTATTCCGAGCATTACCGCGCAGCCGACCATCGACAATCCGCATGCGGGCGTTGTTCAGGGCGCCATCGAGGGATCAAATGTCGATGCGATCGGCGAAATGACCCGGCTCATGAGCGTTACCCGGGCTTTCGAGCGGGTCGATGCCTTGCTGCGCGGCAATGAAGGCACCTTCTCCGAAGCCATCAAGACGCTTGGATCGAAGACCTGATGCACCGTCTCCTTGAACCGGCGGGATAAGCATGCAGGATCTTGAAGCAGCCCTGCCGACGATGAGTACCGGGACGGGCAGTCTCGAGGCGCTGGCAAGGCTTGTCTCGCAGGTCGTGACGGCTCCGGCTCCCGTGGCCGTCGGCGGCTATGTGAATGAGGTGTCGCGCTCCGCCATCGGCGTGCGCGGCATTTCGGAACAGGCGCAGCTCGGCGACATGGTGACCATCCGCAGCGACAACCGGCTGCACCCGGCCGAAGTCGTGCGGATCGAGCAGTCGCGCGTCCTGGTCAAGCCGTTCGATGACCGGATCGTGCCGTCGCTCGGAACGCCCGTCTTCCCCGAGGGGCCCTTTCGCATTGCCCCGGCGCCCGACTGGAAGGGGCGGGTCATCAACGCCCTCGGTCTTCCGCTCGACGGCAAGGGTTTGCTCACCGCAGGCAATAATTCCAAGCCCGTGGATTGTCCGGCTCCGCTCGCCATGAATCGCAGCCGCGTCGAAATCGGCCTGCGCACCGGCGTCAATGTCGTCGACGTCTTTGCGCCGATGTGTTTCGGCCAGCGCATGGGTGTCTTTGCCGGGTCCGGCGTCGGCAAATCCACGCTGCTGGCCATGATGACCAAGGCGACGGATTTCGACACGGTTGTCCTGGCGCTGACGGGCGAACGCGGCCGCGAAGTGCGCGACATGCTCGAAGACACCATGGCCGGCAAGCTTGGCAAGACGGTCACTGTTGTTTCGACCGGCGACGAAAGTCCGATGATGCGCCGGCTTGCCCCCAATACGGCAACGGCCATCGCCGAATATTTTCGCGATCTGGGCGACAATGTTCTTCTGATCGTGGATTCCGTGACGCGTTTTGCCCATGCGGCGCGCGAAATCGCCATTGCTGCGGGTGAACCGCCGGTTTCGCGCGGCTATCCGCCGAGCGTGTTCAGCCAGTTGCCGCGCCTGCTTGAGCGCGCCGGCCCCGGATTGTCGGACAGCGGTACGATTACCGGCATTTATGCCGTTCTGGTCGATGGCGACGATCACAATGATCCGGTGTCCGATGCGATCCGCGGCACGCTGGACGGGCACATCGTGCTCGACCGCGCCATCGCTGCGCAGGGCCGTTTCCCGGCCATGGATATTCTCGGTTCCATTTCGCGCCTGGCGCAGCACAACTGGTCGCCGGAACAGGCGAAACTCGCCACCAGCATGCGCAGCCTCATTTCGCGGTTCGAAGAGACCCGCGACCTGCGGATGATCGGCGCCTATCAGGAGGGGGGTGATCCCCTGCTCGATCAGGCCGTTCATCTGGTTCCACGCATTTACGACGCTATGCAGCAGACACCGGCCACGCCGCTTTCGCTGGATCCCTACAGCGATCTGGCAGCGGCGCTTCGGCCAAAGGAGGGGGCATGACAAAACAGAAGACCACGGGCCTGGCGCCTGAAAGCGATCCGGCAACGGAAATTCCCGCGCCCCGCCAGCGCGACAAGCGCTTTGACGGCTATATCAAGGGCGCGGGATTTGTCCTTGCAACCATCTGCGCCATCCTGCCCTTCGTGATGTACTACGACATCTGGGAAGCGCGGCCCAAGCCGGAAGCCACCGGCAAAACCGTTCGCGACCCCCTGGACCGGACGAACCAGAAGGTCGTGCGCAAGAACAACGGCACCGAAGTGTCGCTGTCGAGAACGAAAACCGGCGACGTGGACCTCATGACCACGGCAACCACGTCGGCGCTCACCGGCGATCGTCTGGCGGGGATCAATGCCGCCAGCAAACAGCCGTTTCCCGACAAGCCGGTGTTCCTGGTGCGCGAAGTGGTCGGCGGTCTGGTGATGATCGAAGACAATACCGGCTACTGGTTTGTCGAGAAGGGATCGCCCTTGCCGGATGGAAGCACCCTGGTTGCGATCGAGCGCGGCAATGGCAACGGTTCGTGGCAGATCAAGACATCCGACGGCGAAGTGATCAGCCGAACCAATTGATCAAATGCCTCTTTGTCCATGCATAAGTTCCGTGGCTGTCGTCGCCGCAAGTCTCACGCAAGATTGACCGCATAGAGTGATCTCAATTGATTGGTCCGGGACGCGAGGCAGGCACATGCAGGGGATTCATCTGTTCGAATTGGCATCACGTCAGGCCGAGTGGCTGTCCGTCAGGCAGGCCGCGGTTTCCGGCAATGTCGCCAATGCCAATACGCCGGGTTTCAAGGCGCGGGACGTGGAGCCGTTCAAGGACGTGTTGCAGCAGACCCAGCTGACCATGGCGGCGACAAATGCAAAGCACCTTGAAATCAATGCATCCGGCATCGCCGCCACCGCGCTGCGCAAGAATGAAGTGACGGAACAGAACCATTCGAAGAACACGGTCAGCCTCGAAGCGGAAATGGTCAAGTCCGGCGAGATCAATCGCCAGTTCGCGCTCAACACCAGCATCGTGAAGGCGTTTCACCGCATGATGCTCTCCGCAGTAAAGGGCTGAAACAGATGTCAGATCCGCTCCAGGCCGCGCTCAAGGTTGCCGCTTCCGGCCTCAATGCCCAATCGACCCGTCTGCGCATCGTCTCCGAGAACCTGGCCAACGCCCAGTCGACCGGCAAGACGGCGGGCAGCGATCCATACCGCCGCAAGACCGTTTCCTTTGCCACCGAGCTCGACCGCAGCAGCGGCGTCGAGACCGTGCGCATCGCGGAAGTCGGGCATGACGTTTCCGCCTTTACCGAAGAATATGATCCAAGCCACCCGGCCGCCAACACCAAGGGCATGGTCAAATATCCAAACGTGAACATGGTCGTCGAAATGGCGGACATGCGCGAAGCCAACCGCTCCTACGAAGCCAATCTCCAGGTGGTCAAGCAAGCACGTGAACTGATTGCCATGACCGTCGATCTCTTAAGGAACTCCTGATGATAGACCAGCTTCTCAGTGTATCCACCCGCAACGCTCTTTCCAAACTATCGGAAACCGTCAATCAGACATCCATGCCCGGTGCCGCTTCGCCGGCGACAGCCGCAACCGGTCAGCCTTCCTTTGACAACGTTCTGTCGCAGCTCACCGGCAAACTCCAGAATGCCGAAGCGGTTTCGCTCAAGAGCATGACCGGCGACGTGCCGACGCGTGACGTCGTCAACGCGGTCATGGATGCGGAAAAATCGCTCCAGACGGCCATCGCCATTCGCGACAAGATCGTCCAGGCCTATCTCGAAATCAGCCGTATGCCGATTTAAGGAATCAGAATGAAAGCGCTCACCATTGCTGCGACCGGCATGAATGCCCAGCAGCTCAATCTGGAAGTGATTGCCAACAACATCGCCAATATCAACACGACCGGGTTCAAGCGCGCAAAGGCCGAGTTCTCGGACTTGCTGTATCAGACGGAGCGCAGCGCCGGTGTACCGAACATGGCAAACCAGAGCATCATTCCCGAGGGCGCGATGGTCGGGCTCGGCGTGCAGACCTCGGCCGTCCGCAACCTGCATATTCAGGGCGGGCTCAATCAGACGGGCAATCCCTTCGACGTGGCGCTCAAGGGCCGCGGCTGGTTCCAGATCCAGAACACCGCGGGCGAAACGCTCTATACCCGCGCCGGGGCATTCAACACCAATGCGACGGGGCAGCTCGTAACGCTCAACGGCGATCTGGTCGAGCCCAACATTGTTGTTCCGACCAACACCATCGAAGTGAAAATCACCGATTCCGGCCAGGTTTTTGCCAAGCAATCCGACCAGATTCCGATGATCAATCTCGGCCAGCTGACCATTGCCAATTTTGCCAATGAAGCCGGTCTCGAACCGCTTGGCGACAACCTCTACAAGCAGACCGATGCGTCGGGTGCTCCGGTTGTCGGCGTTCCCGGTGATCCCGGTTTCGGTACGCTGAAGCAGGCCTATCTGGAAAATTCCAACGTCGACCCCGTCAAGGAAATCACCGATCTGATCACGGCCCAGCGGGCCTATGAAATGAATTCGAAAGTCATCCAGGCAGCCGATGAAATGGCATCGGTCGTGTCGAAGAACCTGCGCTGAGGACGATCATGACGGCGGCAAAGATCATCGGGAACTGGGCTCTTCGCGTGCTGGCATTCAGCCTGTGCGCGCTGGTCTTTTCCGTCGCCGCCCGCGCCGAGCGCATTGCATTCCTGGTGCCTTCCCAGATCATCTATCCCGGCCAGACCATCGGCAATGCGGGATTGACGGAAAAGTATTTTACGATCCGTGCCTCCGCCGCCGCGCAATATGTGCTGTCGCCGGATCAACTCGTCGGCAAGATATCGCGCCGGACACTGCTGCCGGGGCAGCCCATCCTCCTGTCTTCGGTCAATGAGCCCGACATGGTGCAGCGCGGGGTTCCGGCGGTACTGGTCTATGATACCGGTGCGCTCGTCATCACGGCGCGGGGCACGCCGCTGGAGCCGGGCCGCGTCGGTGATTTCATCAAGGTGCGCAATATCGACAGCGGCATCACCGTAACGGGCACCATCCTCGCCGATGGGCGTATACAGGTAGGCATGCAATGATGCGGCGTTTCGCGATTGTTCTGTTGGCCGTCCTTGCATCGACCGCACTGCATGCGGGCGAATCTTCGCCCAAGGAAAGAGGCTACAAGACGCCGGCCCAGGCCCAGGCTGCCTGGCAGAAGGACGTCGACGACGGGCGCTGGGGCGGACCGGCTTCCCAGTTCAGCGACGGCGGAGTCATCGCACGGCTCAAGGATATCGCCGCCATTCAGGGCGTGCGTGAAAACCAGCTCGTCGGCTATGGTCTCGTCGTCGGATTGAGCGGAACCGGCGACAGCCTGCGCAATGCGCCGTTCACCGAGCAATCCATGCGCGCCATGCTCGATAATCTCGGCATCAGCCCGCCGGCCGGTGCATCGCGTTCGAAGAATATTGCGGCCGTCATCGTCACCGCCAATCTGCCGCCCTTTGCCGGGCGCGGCTCGCGGATCGACATCACCGTTTCCTCGCTGGGTGACGCCACGTCGCTGTCCGGCGGCACGCTGGTCATGACGCCGCTGGCCGCTGCCGATGGCCAGGTCTATGCGGCGGCTCAAGGCAACCTGATCGTGTCCGGCTTCACGGCATCCGGTAACGCCGCCACCGTTACGCAGGGTACGCCGACCAGCGGACGTATTCCCAACGGCGCCCTGGTTGAAAGGGAGGTTTCCGGAAATTTCGGCCAGGACGGCGAACTTCTCGTCGAGCTGCGGCAACCGGATTTCACCACGGTCGTGCGCATCACCGATACGATCAATGCCTTTGCCAAACGGCGGTACAATCAGCCTGTTGCCAAGGAGCGCGACGCCAAGTCGATCCGTCTGCGCAAGCCCAAGGATATCACGGCGGCCCGCTTCCTCGCGGAGATCGAAGGTCTGCCGGTGCCGACCGACGAGGTGGCGCGGGTCGTCGTCGACGAGCGCACCGGGACCGTAGTCATCGGCGAGAAGGTGCGGATATCGCGGGTCGCCATCAGCCATGGCACGCTTTCCGTCAAGGTCACCGAGACGCCGACGATCATTCAGCCGGAACCGTTCAGTGACGGCGTGACGGCGGTCGAACCGAACACCAACATCCAGGTTCGGCAAACCTCCAAAATCGGCGTTCTTGGCGGAACCGATCTTGAAAGCCTGGTGAAGGGTCTCAATCAGATCGGCGTGAAGCCGCAGGGCATCATCGCCATCCTTCAGGGCATCAAGACGGCCGGCGCATTGCATGCGGAGCTGGTGGTCCAATGAGTGTTGCCATGAACGCACGACGGAAAATCACGGCATCCTCCAAGGCTGCTGCATTCTTGCTGGCAATCTCCCTGCTGCCATCCGCCACCATGGCGCAGGATGCGGCCCCCAAGGATGAAACCGGGCAGGAAATCGGCCGCTATTGCACCAACATCACCGACAAGGCGGCCGATGCGCGCTATGCCATGCAGACGCGCGAACTGGAGCAGCTGCGGGCGGATATCGACAGCCGCATCCAGGAGCTGGAGGCCAAGCGCAAGGAATATGAGGTCTGGCTGAAACGGCGTGACGCGTTCATCGACAAGGCCGAGGATTCGCTGGTGGGCATCATTTCCAAGATGCGGCCGGATGCGGCTGCGGCCCAGATGGCGCTGATGGGCGACGAGCCGGCAGCCGCGCTGCTGCTGAAGCTCAATCCCCGTGTCTCCAGCGTTATCCTGAATGAAATGCCCGCGGAAAAATCCTCGCGTCTTGCCCGCGTGATTGTCGGATCCCGTGTGGTCACAAACAAAGAAAGAACCGCACAATGAAGAAAGCGGCATCCCTGTTTGCCATCGCCAGTGCCGTTGCCCTTTCGGGATGCGCCGACAATTTTCGTGATCTGAACCGCACACCACAGATGTCGCCGGTGGGCGCGGGCGTCGGGCAAAGCTTCAGCGTTTCGGATCCATCCTATTATCCGTCCCAGCCGCAGCCGAAACGCTATTCGCTCTGGCAGGACCGCGCGGCCGGGTTCTTCCGCGATCCGCGCGCCACCAATCCGGGCGACGTTTTGACCGTCAACATTCTGATCGACGAAAAGGCGACGTTCGACAACAAGAACAGCCGTTCGCGCGTCGCCTCATCCGATGTCGGCGGCAAGGCGGATATCAGCGGCAGCGGCTTCTCCGCCGGCAATATCGGCGGCAATCTCGATCTGAAATCCGATAGCCGCACCAAGGGCGAGGGCAAGATCGAGCGGTCGGAAAAGATCGTGCTGAGGGTTGCGGCCATCGTCACCAATATTCTGCCCAACGGCAATCTGGTCATCCGCGGCTCGCAGGAGGTGCGCGTCAATTATGAATTGCGCGTGCTGAATGTCGCCGGCGTCGTACGGCCGCGTGACATTTCCGGCGACAATGTCATTTCCTACGAGAAGATCGCCGAGGCGCGCATTTCCTATGGCGGCCGCGGGCGCCAGAGCGAAACGCAGCAGCCGGCATGGGGTCAGCAGATCCTCGATCAAGTATCGCCGATCTGACCGATATGAGCACGCTCGCCGAAGACACGACACCCGCCCCGAAAGCACCATCCAGCGTGGCGGTCATTGCTGCGGTGGCGGTCCTCACGCTCGTCGCGGCGGCGGGCGGCTGGTTTCTTGGAACACAGCTCGGCCTGAGCGTGCCGGCCGGTCAGGCCGCCGGGGCGGGCGAGAAGACGCGCCCCGCCGGTACCGACCTGCCATCCGGCAATGTCGTGGCGCTCAAACCGATCCTGACCAACGTGAAAATCCCGCAGGATGTCTGGATCAGGCTGGAAGCGGGCATCGTGGCCAAGCCCGGCGAGAAAATATCCGATGAAATGGCGGCAACCGTAGCCGGCGACTTCATGGCCTTCCTGCGCACCGTCAATCTCATGCAGCTGCGCGGGGCGGCGGGGCTGGAATATCTGCGCATGGATCTGCAGGAGAGGGCGCGGATGCGTTCCGAAGGCAAGATCGAGAAAGTGTACATCTGGGCATTGGTGATGGAATGAAACGGCGTCTTCTGACACCCCTGCTGCTGCTTGTACTCGGCGGAACCGCCGTGGCCCAGACGCCCTCGCTCCTGGACGGGCTGATCCCGCAGGGCAGCGCGTCGACCAGCGGCCAGATCATCCAGATGCTGGCGGTGCTGACGGTGCTTTCCATCGCGCCGGGCATCCTGATCATGGCCACGAGTTTTACCCGCTTCGCCATTGCCTTCTCCATGCTGCGTTCCGGCCTCGGCCTGCAGACAACGCCGGCCAATCTCGTGATGATCAGCCTTGCACTGTTCATGACCTTTTATGTCATGGCGCCGGTTTTCGACCGGGCGTGGCAGAACGGCGTGCAGCCGCTGGTGAACAACCAGATCACCCAGGATGTGGCGATCCGCGAGATCATGTCGCCGTTCCGTGAATTCATGCTGCGGCAGGTGCGCGACAAGGATTTGCGGCTGTTCGAGGATCTGGCGGACGAATCCTTCCGCACCAAGGCCAATGAGGCCATTGATATGCGTATCCTCGTGCCCGCCTTCATGATTTCCGAGCTGCGCCGCGGTTTCGAGATCGGCTTTCTCATCGTCCTGCCGTTCCTGGTCATCGACCTGATCGTCGCGACGCTCACCATGTCCATGGGCATGATGATGCTGCCGCCGACCGTGCTGTCGCTGCCGTTCAAGATCCTGTTCTTCGTGCTGATCGACGGCTGGAATATTCTGGTCGGCAGTTTGATACGATCGTTTTCGTAACCATGATGAAAATTAATCTTGGCCGTTATTGAAACCGTAACAATTCTGGCGTACTCCTGCTCGTCATAACAGGTGACCGCTTCGGTTACAGGCATCATGCCGCTCTGTTAGGTCGGTTCTGATCCGACATGTCCCCATCACATGTATCTTTTATAGGGGCTTTTTCCATGGCCAGCATTCTTACCAACGCGTCAGCAATGACCGCGCTTCAGACACTTACTGCAACCGGCAAAAACCTTGCCACCACTCAGAACCGCATTGCAACGGGCCTGAAGATCTCCGAAGCTTCCGACAACGCCGCTTACTGGTCGATTGCCACGACAATGCGTTCGGACAACGGTGCCAACTCGGTTATCCAGGACGCTCTCGGTCTCGGCAGCTCCAAGATCGATACTGCCTATTCCGCAATGAACAAGGCCATTGATTCGGTAAACACCATCAAGAACCTGGTTCTGGCTTCCAAGAATGCCAGCGCTGAAGACCGCGCCAAGAACCAGCTGCTGATCAACTCGGCTATCGGCGCCCTGAAGGAGAACGCAGGCGCTTCCTACGCCGGTTCCAACCTGCTCACCACCGACCAGGCTGTCGACGCTGCTCCTGCAACGGCAAACTTCAGCACGATCGCTTCCTACAGCCGCAGCTCGACCGGCGTCGTAACGACCGGCTCGATCGACGTTGCGCTTGCCAATACCCGTCTTATCGACACGGGCGGCACCGCTGCAACGAAGACAGGCATTCTCGACAAGCAGTTTGCTGTTACCAACGCAGCAGCCGCACCTGTCACAACGCAGACCTCGATCCTGACGATCGACGTTTCGGCTGCAGGCGTCGACAACACGGCGATTGACGGCATGCTGACCGGTATCGAAGCTGCTGCCAAGGGCCTGGCTTCCGGTGCTTCGCAGCTCGGTGCTGCCAAGACCCGTATCGACAGCCAGAAGTCGTTCATCAGCGCGCTTTCGGATGCCGTTGATCGTGGTATCGGCACGCTGGTCGATGCTGACATGAACAAGGAATCGGCTCGTCTGTCGGCTCTGCAGGTTCAGCAGCAGCTCGGCGTTCAGGCGCTGTCGATTGCCAATGCAAGCAACCAGACCATCCAGCAGCTGTTCCGCTAAGGATGACGATCCCTCGGGATCGGTACTGAATTGGGCCACGCCTCGTGCGTGGCCTTTTTCTTTTCCACTTCGCAGCACGCTCTAACTTCGCGCAAGCTTCGGCCTCTATGGTCGGACGACGCAAGCGTGGTGGGCATCGATGGAAAAGAATATCAGACAGTCTCTGGAGCAGTTTCTGGGTGCCATGAAAAAGCTTGGCGCGCGGCGGCTCATCGGGCTCGCCCTCGTCGGCGTCACCCTGTTCGCCACCATTCTTGTCTCCAGCATTTATCTCAACCGCCCGCAATATGAGACGCTGTATGTCGGCCTCAGCCGCGACGACGTCAACCGCATGGGCATGGCCCTCGGCGAAGCGGGGATAGCGTTCGATGTGAAGGCCGACGGCACGTCCGTGCTCGTCCCGTTCGGCAAGGCGGACCAGGCCCGCATGTATCTGGCCGAGAAGGGGCTGCCGACCAGCAACAATGCCGGTTACGAACTCTTCGACAATATGGGCTCGCTGGGCCTTACCTCGTTCATGCAGGAAATCACCCGGGTGCGTGCACTCGAAGGCGAAATTTCCCGGACAATCCAGGCGATCCGCGGCATCAAGGCCGCCCGCGTGCATATTGTTCTGCCGGAAAAGGGCAGCTTCCGCCGCGGCGATCAGGCACCCTCCGCTTCCGTGGTGATCCGCACCGAGGGCGGGTTTTCGATGGAGTCGGCGCAGTCGATCCGCCAGCTTGTCGCAGCCGCCGTGCCGCAGCTGACTGCCTCCGAAGTCACCGTGCTCGATACGAACGGGCGGCTCCTGGCATCCAAGGATGATGGCTCGAATGCCGGTGCCGTCATGTCGGCGACGCTGGAGCAGAATGTTTCGGCCTCGGTCGATGACAACATCCGCAAGGCGCTGGCACCCTATCTCGGCATCGGCCATTTCCAGACAAGCGTCCAGGTGGCGCTCGACACGGACAAGCGCCAGACCAACGAAACCGTGTTCGATCCGGAATCAAAGGTTGAGCGGTCCGTGCGTGTCGTGCGCGAAAGCGGCGATTCGAAGAACTCGAAGAGCGACAACGCGACCGGTGTGGAACAGAACATCCCGCAGGAAGAAATCCAGAGCAAGAACGGCGACAGCTCGACCGAAAAGACCGACAAGCGCGAAGAGCTGACCAATTACGAGGTCAATTCCAAGACGATCTCGACGGTCAGCGACAGCTATCAGATCAAGCGCCTGTCGATCGCCGTCGTCATCGACCAGGCGCGGTTGCTGGCAACCGCAGGCGTCACACCGGTTCCGGACAAATTCGTCGAACAGCAGATCGCCAAGATCACCCAACTGGTGGCAACCGCGGCCGGCCTCGACCAGAAGCGTGGGGACGTCATCAACGTGACCGCGCTGAACTTCATGGAAGCAACCGACGATCAGCTGCAGCCGGCCGCCACGCCGCTGTCGGAAACGATGTCACGGCAGGCGGGCAGCTTCGTCAATGCCGCTGCATTGATCGTCGCCGTGGGTCTGATCCTGTGGTTCGGCGTTCGCCCGCTGATGCGCGAAATGACCAAGCCGCAGGATGCGCTGCAGCTGGCGGCCGGTACGGACGTGGCTGTTCCCGATTTCACCGCCGCATCGCGGCCGCAGCCGGCGCTGGCCGCCAATGCCGACCAGAGCCTGCCCTATGACGACCTGAGCGAGCTGCGGCGGCGCATGCGCGTTCCCGCGCAGAACCGGCTGGAACAGATGATCGACATGGATGAAGAGCGCGTGGCGGCGATCTTGAAGCAATGGGTTCACGAGGCAGCTTGATATGGCCCGATCGATTGCCAGTATGCTCACCGACTTCACGCCGAAACATGTGCCCGATGACCGGGTGACGGTTTTTGCCGCCGCGACGCGTGAGCGCGTTGAAACATTGGTGGATGACGCGGTTCCCGAAGATGTTGTCGATCTCATCGATATCGAGCTGAAGATCAAGGAAACCTTCGAGCTCGGCCGCGCCGAGGGGCAGGCGGAGGCCTCCGTGCTCTTCGATGCGGAAAAACTGCGGCTGGAGCGGGATTTTCAGGAACAGCTGGCGGCGGCGGAAGCGGATTTCATGGATCGGATCGGAACCCGCCTGTACGAACAGGTGGAAGCGGGGCTGGCGGTCATATCAGCGGGACTGTCGAGCAGTCTTGCAACCGTTCTTTCCCCTTTGGTTGAAAAGAATCTGCGTGACCGCGCTGTTACCGGCTTTGTCGGGGAAATCGAGCGGCTGACACAGGGCCTGGAGGGCGTGATGATCGACATTTCCGGGCCGCCGCACCTCATCGATGCTTTGCGCAATCGCCCGGGGATTGATCTCATGCGCTTCACGTTCATCCGGTCCGATCAGCCGGAGCTGTCGATGAAACTCGACGACGTGGTTGTCGAAACGCGGCTTGGTCACCTGATTGATGCGGTGAAGGATACGATCCGATGAATATCGACCCGGAAACCCGCCGCGAAATCGTCATTGTCCGGCGCGGCCGCAATGACGGCGAAGACAGCCACCATGGCGGGGTCTGGAAGATCGCCTATGCGGATTTCATGACCGCGATGATGGCCTTCTTCCTGGTCATGTGGCTCATCAATGCCGCCAATGAGGAAACCAAGGCGGCCGTTGCCAGCTATTTCAATCCGGTCAAGCTGATGGACCGGCAGGCGCGGCCGAAGGGCATTGAAGCCACGGACAATCAGGAAGGCAAGGTTCGCTTCGAACGCCCCAATTCGACCGATGCGGAAACCAAGAGCGCGCGCAACGAAAAGGAACTGCAAGCCAAGCCGGAGACGGAAGAGCGGCAGATGTTCAAGGACCCCTATGCGGTGCTTGCGGAAATCGCCACGGATTCCGGCGTGTTGCAGAACCGGTCAGCCAAGGGTGACGGCGGGTCCAACAATGCCGGCCCATCCACGGGCGCGCAGGGCGGTGACGCCTATCGCGATCCGTTCAATCCCAACTATTGGTCGACCCATGTGGAGGATGATCTCTTTCCGCTGACCGACAGTCCCGCCGTGCCGCCGCCCTCGCAGGAGCAGCTGGAAAAGCGGGCTGCGGGCGTGGAAGACAAGGCCGGTGCGCAGGCGCCGACGGCCGATGCAAAGCCGATGGATACGGCCAATGCCGCCCAGCAGGCGAACCAGCAGAAGCTGGAAAAGACCGCGGCCAAGCCCGCCGACGCCAGCGTAACCGTTGATCCGGCGAAGGGCGACAAGCAGCCGGATTCGGCGCAGCTTGCTTCGGCGCGCGAGCTTGCCTCGGAAATTTCGAAGAAGACCGGCACTGCCGCCGATGAAAAGGCGCCTGACATCACCGTGGTGCCCACCGACGAGGGTGTCCTGATCCAGCTGACCGACAAGGTCGACTACGGCATGTTCGCCATCGGATCGGCAAAGCCGGACAAGCGGGTGGTGCAGGTTCTCGAGCAGATCGCCAAGATTATCGCGGCGCGCAAGGGCGACGTCATCATCAGCGGCCACACCGACGCGCGCCCCTTCAAGAGCGATACGTATGACAACTGGCGGTTGTCATCGGCGCGCGCGCACATGGCCTATTACATGCTGACGCGCGGCGGCCTCGATGCCAAGCGCATCCTGCGCGTGGAAGGCTATGCCGACCGCGATCCCAAGGTGCCGGCCGATCCCTACGCGGCTCAGAACCGGCGTATCGACATCTTTTTGAAAACGGCCAAGAGATGATGTGGGGCTCCCGTCTGCGATGGCTGTTGATCGGTTTTGTGAGCCTGCCTCTTGGCATGGCCCGGGCCGACATGCTGTCGCCGGAACCCTATCTGCTGGTGCGCTCCATGCGGATGCTGCAGGATCAGGTGGCCTCCGGCAAGCCGGAAGCCCTGCCCATGCTCAACCGGGTGCTGGGCCATATTGCAGCGCAGCTCCAGGCGGCCAATCCGGATGTCTGGCAAAAGCCGGCCAACGCCTACGCCATTCTCATCTATCTCCTGAATGGCGGCAATCCGCAGGTCGTGCGCACCATCCTCACCACGACGAAACTGGATGGCATCAGTCCCAAGCTGGTCGCAGGTTCGCTGGCCTATGCGGATGGCAACCCGCTTGGCATCGTTGAAAACTTCAGCGAGGAGCTGCCGCCGGATGTGCCGAGCGAACTGATCGCTTCCATCTCGCTGGTGACCGCAGCACAGCTCGCCGCCATCGATGTACCGACAGCGCTGAAGCGCCTGGATTACATCCGCTTGACGGCGCCGGGAACCCTGCTGGAAGAGGCTGCCCTTCGGCGCGGCCTGATGATGGCCGCCAATCTGGGTGACAAGGACAAGGTCAGGCTGCTGGCCCGCAATTATCTGCAGCGCTTTGCCCTTTCACCCTATTCGGAGGACTTCTTCCGCCAGCTGGTCGATGCGGTCATGGTCCTCAAGGCCAAGATCAGCAATGACGAGATCGAGGAAATGGCGTCGCTGGCCTGGACCGGTGCCCGCATGCCCTTTTACCTGCGCATAGCCCGCGGTGCGATCGTCGGCGGCGACATGCAGCGCGCCCGCTTCATGTCGGAAAAAGCCGAAGCGCTGGCCCAGTCGCTCAAGGCGGATGACACGCAGGCACGGCTCTATCTCGGGATCAGCAATGTCGGCACGGAGAAGACCGACGATGCGATGAAAATGCTCTTGGAATTGCCGCGCGACCGCCTGCATGAACGCGATGTCAAACTGCTGGAAGCAGCGGCGGCGATGGGGGGTAAAATCCTCGAGCAGCCATCCGCGGATGTTGCGGAAACACCGCAGCGATCCGTTGTGAGAGCCGGTGCCGCACCAACGGACGCCAGGGCAAAGACCGGTGCACCCAAACCGGCCATCGCGGTTGATCCGATGATCGATGAAACACGCAAGAAGCTTGACGCAATCGATGCGCTTCTAGGGAAGGCCAGGAAATGACCATCGGACCGGATATGCCGCTCAGATCACTCAAGGACGCCATTGTCGGGGAGACAGGCAAGGGAAACCGCCTGCCCGACAGGAAAGCGGCCAAGGGCAAGGACGACGCGGTTGACTTCAAGTCCATGCTGGAGGCAAAGCCGCTCCGCCTGCCGTCCGAGGCGGGCGACGGGATCGCGCCGGATGACGTTGCCGCGATGGATGACGAACCGGAGGTTGAAGCGGACGACGAGCAGGCAAGCACTGGCCCGTCCGCGCAGGCCATGTTCGGCCAGTCCATCCTCGCCCTGGAACAGCTGCTTGACCGGCAGGCATCGGCCGGCGGCGGTCAGCCCGGACGTGAGAACAAACCGCTGCGGGCACTGGACGCCAATGCCCTGACCGACGGGGAAACGGCGCTCGATACCGGCGAAAATGGTAAAGACGAACCGCCTGCGCCTGCGTCTCTGGCCGACAGGAAAGCCGCTGCGGACGCGGTTGACAAGCCGGCTGTAAAAGCCGCTGCCAATCCTGATACCAAGGCTCAGCCGGACAAGGCCGATGGCCCGCAGCCGCAGCCTGCCGAAGCAGCGGCGGCCGATGCGCCCAAGGCCCGCGTCAGTGCAAAGCAGGCTCCCGAACAGGCGCAGCCGCCCGCCGTCAGCACCCCGGCTCCGGTTGCCCAGCCGGCCCCCGCCGCCGATCCGCGCGTCACCCTGACAACGCTTGCCGAGGCGGCGCCAGCAGCGCCGCAGAGCCGCCCCGCCATCGCGGATGTCCAGATCATCTCGGATCACAGCACCAGTGCGGCACGAACGCTGGTGATCCAGTTGCAGCCGGTCGAACTCGGTACGGTCACGGCCCGCCTGCGTCTGACCGGCGAAGGCATGCATATCCAGCTCATGGCGGAAAGCAAGGCGGCAGCCGAGCACCTCGCGCGCGACCACGAAGCCCTTGGCAAGGCCCTGCAGCGCGCCGGTGTTGCCGATGACGCATCCGCCGTCACCATTTCCGTGATCGATCGCAGTGGAGCCGTGGCAAGCACACAACCGGGCCAGCAGGCCATGACCGGCCAGGACCAGCCGGCCGGGAGCCGGGGACAGGCCAACACCGGCTCGCAGGGAACGCAGGGCGACCGCTCGTCCGGGCAGCAGCATTTTGGAGACAGCAGACCCGATGAAAGCGATGACAAGACTGCCAAAACCATGGCTGATCGCACTGTGTCTCGCGGCCTGGTCGTGTAGCAGTCTGCTGACCGCGCACGCTGCGCATGCCGACAATCTCTGCGAGCGCGAAATGCACCGGGCGTCGAGCAAATACGACATCCCGATCGGCATTCTCTATGCGGTTGGATTGACCGAGACCGGGCGCAAGGACTCGCTGCAGCCCTACGCCATGAACATCGAAGGCAAAGCGGTTTTCATGCCGTCAGCCGCGGCCGCCGTGATGAAATTCAACGAAGCACATGGCCAGGGTGCCAAGCTCATCGACCTCGGTTGCATGCAGATCAATCACTATTTCCATGCCAGCGCCTTTCCCTCCGTGGGGGCAATGCTGGACCCGGCAACCAACGTCGATTACGCCGCGCGCTTTCTCAAACAGCTCCGGGCACGCGAAGGCAACTGGACCATGGCCGTGGCACGCTACCATGCGGGTCCCAACAACAATCCGGCACAGAAGCAGTATGTGTGCCGGGTCATGGAAAACATGGTGGCTTCGGGCTTCGGAAACTGGACGCAAAAGGCGCGAATGTTCTGCGATAAGTGAGGGCGTTAATGATCGGTAATAAAACGTGAATTTGTTGACGCGGTCATCTTTCGTTAAGGTATGACCGGTAGACATTCAGCCATGCGAGTCGCATCGCGTTTCCCTCCCGTTTCCCCTTCGGACTCCCCATTTCAGACTCCCAATTAATTGCGGTCAATTAGTTGGGGATTGTCGGCGAGTCATCGACCCCGCTAGGTGTGTGTTGTGTGGGGTTTTTACTGATTCGGAAGGTGGGGCCGTGATTGTAGTCGTCGACGAACGAAGTCTGGTGACGAGTGGGTATTCGGCGTGGTTTGCCCGCGAGGGCATTACAACAACAGGGTTCGCTCCCGATGATTTCGGTGACTGGGTTTCGACCGTCCAGCAGAGCGACATTATGGCGGTTGAGGGGGTTCTGATAGGGGGATGTGCGAACCGCAGCCAGTTTCCCCACAAGATTCGTGAGCGCTGCTCGGCGCCGGTCATTGCGGTCAACGAAACGCAGTCGCTCGAACACACGCTTGAACTCTTCCAGGCCGGTGTTGATGATGTGGTCCGCAAGCCGATGCATGTGCGGGAAATTCTCGCCCGCATCAACGCGATCCGCCGGCGCTACGGCAACGGCGATACGGGCACGCAGGTCGGTCCGATCCGCGTCTTCTCCGACGGCCGTGATCCGCAGGTCAACGGGGTCGAGTTTTCGCTGCCGCGGCGCGAACGCCGCATCCTGGAATATCTGATCGCCAACCGCGGGCGGCGCCTGAACAAGGCGCAGATATTCAGCGCGATCTACGGCATTTTCGACAGTGAGGTCGAGGAAAGCGTGGTCGAGAGCCACATCAGCAAGCTGCGCAAGAAACTGCGCGAGCAGCTGGGCCACGATCCGATCGATTCCAAGCGGTTCCTCGGTTACTGCATCAATCTCGATTGAGCCTCCACCGCTCCGCCGCCGGCGGGGCGTTCAGCAAGTTCTCGAAACATTCAAGGCGTCAGGTTCACGCAAGCATCGTCAGGTTACGATTCGCAACGGAATCATCGCGCAAGGAGACGGAAATGAGCCTCTATGGAATGATGCGGACGGGTGTATCGGGCATGAACGCCCAGGCAAATCGCCTGTCGACCGTGTCCGACAACATCGCCAATTCCAGCACCACCGGTTACAAGCGCGCCAGCACCCAGTTTGCCTCGCTGGTTCTGCCAAGCTCGGGCGGCTCCTACAATTCCGGCGGCGTCGAAACGGTTGTGCGTCACCATATTTCCGACGATGGTTCGCTGCGCTTCACCACCTCGTCGACAGACCTCGCGCTCAAGGGCAACGGGTTCTTCGTGGTCAATGACAGCAGCGGCACGCCATACCTGACACGCGCCGGTTCGTTCGTGCCGGATGCGCAGGGCAATCTGGTCAATGCGGCCGGCTACTATCTCATGGGCAATCCGATCGTGAACGGCCAGACCAATTCGGTCATCAACGGCTACCAGGGGCTCGAGAAGATCAACGTCAAGCAGAACGATCTTGTCGCCGATCCAAGCCGCAAGGGCACGTTCACGGCCAACCTGCCGGCGGGTTCCGCCGTTGTCGCTGCCGCCGACCTTCCGTCCAATGCGGCCGCCAATACCGCTGGGACGGCAAAATACACCGCCAAGACATCGCTTCAGAGTTTTGACAATCTCGGCAATCTGGTCGTTCTCGATGTTTACTTCACCAAGACGGGTGAAGATCCGGTCACCAAGAACGCCACGTGGGAGGCCACGGTTTACAACAAGGCCGATGCGGCGGCCAGCGGCGGCTTCCCCTATTCGAAGGCGCCCCTGGCCAGCGAAACCTTCAATTTCGATGGCGCAACCGGCAAGATGACGTCGGCCGACAAATCCCTTTCGGTGCAGATTCCCAACGGCCAGATGCTCGAGATCGACATGTCGGCCACCAAGCAGCTGGCAGGCGATTATACGCCGATCGAGGCGAAGATCGACGGCAGCACCCCGAGCCCGATCGAGAATGTCGATATCGCGGCAGACGGCACCGTCGTTGCCCGCTACAAGAACGGCGCGCAGCGCGCCATCTACCAGATCGCGCTGGCTGACGTTCCCAGCCCCGACAATCTGCTTGTCCTGTCCGGCAATGTGTATGCGACCAGCGCCAACTCCGGCGATGTGCAGTTCGGCAGGCCCGGCAAGGGCAGCTTCGGAACACTGACATCCGGCGCGCTGGAAGAATCGAACGCGGATATCGCGCAGGAACTGACTGAGATGATTGAGGCGCAGAGAAGCTACACGGCCAATTCCAAGGTCTTCCAGACCGGTGCGGATTTGATGGACGTGCTGGTCAATCTGAAGAGGTAGCATCCCAAATGTTGATTGGACCTAAGGCATGTCACTAAGCTCGGCGCTCCTTACCGCTCAGAGTGCTCTGACGACGACGTCGAAACAGACAGCGTTGGTATCCCGCAATCTTGCGGGTGCCAACGATCCCAATTTTACGCGCCGCATCGGCTCCGTCGTCAGCGGCCCCAACGGATCGACCTATCTGTCCGTCAGCCGCTCGGCCGACGATGCGCTCCTGTCCAAATATATCGAGACGAACAGCCAGTACGGCTCGTCCTCGACGCTGAAGAGCGGCCTTGACAGGCTTTCCGGCATTTACTCCGCCAACAACGCATCCGGTTCGCCGAGCGCTCTTCTGGGCGACCTGCGCGATTCCCTGCAGCTTTATGCATCGCAGCCGGGCAACAACTCCGTCGGTGAAGCGGCGGTGTCCAAGGCCGTCAACCTGGCCAATGCCCTGAACAAGGGAACAAGCGACATCCAGACGCTGCGCCAGGATGCCGACAACGACATCAAGGATTCCGTCAGCAATCTGAACGCGCTGCTGGCAAAGTTCGAAACAATCAACAACCGGGTGGTCAACGGAACCCGCTCGGGCGCCGATGTGTCGGATTTCCTCGATCAGCGCGATGGCCTGCTCAAGGAAATTTCCGGTGAGATCGGCATCACGACGATGGTGCGCGGCGACAATGATGTCGTGATTTTCGCCGAGTCCGGGGTCACCCTGTTCGAAGGATCGCCCCGCAAGGTCAGTTTCACGCCGACCGCCGCATTTGCCGCGGGAACCACCGGCAACCAGGTCTATGTGGACGGCGTGCCGCTGTCGCACGATACGTTCCAGCAGCCCTATGGCACGGGACGGCTGAGCGGCCTGCTGCAGCTGCGCGACCAGACCGCGCCTGCCTACCAGAACCAGCTCGACGAGATCGCGCGCAGTCTTGTCAGCATGTTTGCCGAAAAAGACCAGAAGACACCGCCGACCCTGCCGGACGTTCCGGGACTTTTCACCTATTCCGGCGCGCCGGCCATGCCTGCGGACGGAACGATATCGCCCGGCCTCGCCGGGACCATCAAGGTCTCCTCGGCCTATATCCAGTCGCAAGGCGGCAGCCCGACGCTCCTGCGTGACGGCGGCACCAATCCGGCCAATCCGGATTATGTGCAGAACACTTCGGGATCGGCTGGCTTTTCATCCCGCCTGCAGGGGCTGATCGGTGCCATCAATGCACCGCGCAGCTACGATGCGAATGCCGGCATCACCGGCCAGAAGAACCTCCTGGACTATTCCGCCGCCTCGATCAGTTCGCTTGAAACCAAGCGCAAGGCTGCCACGGAGACCAATACCTACAACGGCGTACTGGCATCGCGGGCCGAAGACGCGATCTCCAATGCGTCGGGTGTGAACATCGATGTCGAGATGCAGTCGATGCTGCAGCTTGAACACTCCTATCAGGCGTCGGCCCGGATTCTCTCCGCCGTGGATGCCATGTTGAACGAACTCCTGAACGCGGTGAAATAGCGATGAAAACCCAATCGATTTCATCTTACATGCTGGCCAATTCCACCCGGAATATCCTGGCCAAGGCGCAGGCCGACCTGATCAAGGCAAAGGAAGAGTCGACCACCGGATTCGTGTCCGACACCGGTCTCGCACTCGGCAGCCGGACGGGCCAGTCCATCTCCCTGCGCAAGGAGTTCGACCGGTTGACGGTTCTGACCGAAACCAACAACCTGATCGGCCAGCGCATGACGACATCGCAGAATGCGCTTGGCAATATGGTCAAGGGCGCGACGGATTTTCTCGGCACCGTGACCGCGCTGCGCGGTTCGTCCGACGGTCATTCGGTTGCCCTGGACAAGGCGAAAAGCGGTCTGCAGACCATGACCGGCCTCGCCAACACCAACTACAATGGCGAGTATGTCTTTGCCGGCGTGAACACGGACGTGCAGCCGATGGACGACTACTACGCCGCCGGCAGTCCGGCGCGCGCAGCCATCCAGACAGCTTTCCAGACGCAGTTCGGCTTTCCCATGACCGATCCGCAGGTGAAGAACATCACCGCCGATCAGATGAAGACCTTCCTCGACACCACGATGACCGCCCAGTTCAGCGCCGGCTCGTGGTCCAACAACTGGTCGTCCGCGTCAGACACCGTCGTCAAAAGCCGGATCGCGCCGACGGAGCTGGCCGAGACTTCGGTCAGTGCCAACAATGCCGGGTTCCGGCAGATGGCGTTGAGCTACACCATGGTTGCCGAACTGAGCAATATCGGCTTGAACCAGGGCGCTTTCGATGCGGTCATGGATAAGGCGATCTCCACGACAACCCAGGCCGTCACCTCGCTGACCGGCGCACAGGCGTTTCTGGGTGATGCCCAGGCGCGGACCAAGGATGCGACGGATCGCCTGACCGTGCAGATCAAGGTGCTCAACAGCTCCGTTCTCGATCTGGAGGCCGTCGATCCCTATGAGGCGGCGAACCGCGTGCATGCACTCTCCACGCAGATCGAGGCTTCTTACGCCCTGACCGTCAAGCTGCAGAGCCTGAGCCTGCTCAACTACCTGAAATAGCTGTAGCGGGCGCGGTTGCCGTGCCCGTCTGCGCCGATACCGGAAAGACATATGTACCAGGCCCGATACAACGACATCATGGATGACGGCGCTGCCAGCGCCAAGGAGCGCGAACGCTCGCTGTTCGACCAGTCGATCATGATGCTGGAGGAAGCGCGCGACGAGGGCGCCTATTCCTTCAAGGGCATCGAAGCGGTGCATTTCACCTCGCGCCTGTGGGTGATCGTGATCGAAGATCTCGGCAGCCCGGAAAACGGCCTGCCGCCGCAATTGCGGGCATCGCTGATCTCGATCGGCATCTATATCCTCAAGGAGCTTGAAGAGATCCGCCAGGGCCGGTCGACCGACTATGACGGCATTATCGAGATCACCAGAACCATTCGGGACGGGATCTGAACACCATGAAAATCACCCTGCGCGCCGGCGAGAAAGTCTATATCAACGGTGCTATCCTTTGCGCAGACCGCAAGGTTTCCCTCGAGTTTCTCAACGATGTGACGTTCCTGCTCGAGAGCCACGTCCTGCAGGCGGACGAGACGACGACGCCGCTGCGCCAGCTCTATTACGCCGCACAGATCATGCTGATCAATCCGCTGATCAGGCATGAAGCCAGCGTCACCTTCAAGCGCATGCTGGCAAACCTGCTGGCCACCTTCGAAAATCCGCTGATGCTCAAGGAGCTGAAGCTGATCGACGAGATCGTCTGCAACGATCGGGTGTTCGAGGCGCTCAAGGCCATACGGCTGCTCTATCCGCTGGAGGCGCAAATCCTCTCCGGCGAGCTTGAAACCATTCATCCCACCCATTCGGATCAACCAAACCGGCCGGAGGCAATCGCATGACCACCACATCTTCCGTAGGATCGTCGACCGGCACCACTCCGGACACGTCCAAGACCGGCGGGCCGAGCGTCGACTACCAGTCCTTCCTGAAGCTGCTCGTCGCGCAGATGAAGAACCAGGACCCGACGCAGCCGATGGACGGCACGCAATACGTCGCGCAGCTCGCCCAGTTCTCCAACGTCGAGCAGGCGACGCTGATGAACAAGAAACTCGACCAGATTCTTGCCAGCGCCTCGCTTTCCCAGGCGGATGGCATTATCGGCAAGACCGTCACCAGCGCCGACGGCAAGGTCACCGGCGTGGTGGAATCGGTCAAGATCTACAGCGACGGCATGATCGCCACGCTCAAGGGCGGGGCTACACTGCCGATCACCGCCGGCATCGTCGTCAGTTGACAGCCCGCCGCCGACCATGAATGAGGCCGATGCGCTCGACATCGTCAACCAGGCGATCTGGACGGTGATTGTCGCCGCCGGCCCGGCCGTCGGCGCCGCCATGCTGGCGGGCGTCATCATTGCCCTGTTTCAGGCCCTGACCCAAATCCAGGAAGTCACGCTGACCTTCGTGCCGAAGATCATCGTCATTCTCGCTGTGCTTGCGCTGACCGCCCCCTTCGTCGGCTCGCAGATCAACACGCTGACCCTGCTCACCTATTCGCGGATCGAAAAGGGCTTTTGAGCTGTTCGTGCGTGGTTCGACAGGCTCACCATGAGGGAATCCAGCGCTCTGCAAAAATGCAACCTCCCTCATCCTGAGCTTGTCGAAGGGCGCACGACAGCTTTGCAACGCATCCCTCATTACAAAAAATCACGCCAACTTATCCACCACATCCCAACCCGCATTATTCTCATCCCTGTCCTTTCCGGCGGGAATGCTTCCGGAAACTTTCGAAAGTCGGGAAAGGACCGGCGCTTCGGCCTCGCAGGGAAGAAAACCTGTGCGGCCGGAGAGGGAGCGTTCAATGATGCCGCATTGAGCGAAACCGGTTGCCGGGGCGGGTGGTCCCCAGGATCGCAAGCATAGCATACCAGAATACCCAAGACCCGCGTTCCAAGGGACCGCCCGTCTTTCCCACCTTTCAACAGCCAGACGCGAAAGCGGGCGTGGCAACCGGTCAGCGTGGCCGCTTTGGCTTCGCGTAAGCTTCGCTCCCTATGCTTGCTGTGATCATAGGAGAATGCTGTGCAACAGGCTGCCGTAAAGAAACTGGGCGACAAGGGCTATCTGACCGGCAGCGATGTCGGGCTGGCGCTTGGCATCGTCATCATTCTGACCGTGCTCTTTCTGCCCGTCTCGCCGATGGTGCTCGATATCGGCCTCGCCTTTTCCATTGCGCTCTCGGTTCTCATTCTCATGGTGTCCCTGTGGATCCAGCGCCCGCTCGATTTCTCGGCATTCCCGACGGTCCTGCTGATTGCCACCATGATGCGCCTGTCGCTCAACATCGCGACAACCCGCGTCATCCTCACCCACGGCGATGAAGGCTATGCCGCCGCCGGGCAGGTGATCCACGGTTTCTCCCAGTTCGTCATGGGCGGCGACTTCGTCATCGGTCTCGTGGTCTTTGCCATCCTGATCATCGTCAATTTCCTCGTCATCACCAAGGGCGCCACGCGCATCGCGGAAGTCGGCGCACGGTTCACGCTCGATGCCATTCCCGGCAAGCAGATGGCAATCGATGCGGATCTTTCCTCCGGCCTGATCGACGAAAAGGAAGCGCAGCACCGCCGCCGCGAGCTGGAAGAGGAAAGCGCCTTTTTCGGCTCGATGGACGGTGCGTCGAAATTCGTGCGCGGCGATGCCATCGCCGGCCTGATCATCACCGCCGTCAATATTTTCGGCGGCATCATCATCGGCGTCACCCGCCACGGCATGGAAGTCAGCCAGGCGGCCGACGTCTTCACCAAGCTTTCCGTCGGTGACGGTCTGGTCACGCAGATTCCGGCGCTGATCGTCTCGCTGGCCGCAGGCCTGCTGGTGTCCAAGGGCGGCACGCGCGGTTCCACCGACAAGGCCGTCTTCGGCCAGCTCGGGGCCTATCCCAAGGCTCTGTTCGTTGCCGCGCTGCTGCTGTTCGTGCTGGGTGTCCTGCCGGGTCTGCCTTCCTTTCCCTTCTTCGTTCTCGCCTTTGGTCTCGTCGCCATCGGCATTGCCGTTCCGCGCAAGATCGCCCGGGTGGCGGCGGCGGCCGTGGCCGAACAGAACCAGAGGAAGAAAGAGGCGGAGGACGAGGATCGCAATTCCGTCCGCGCCTCGCTCGAAACGGCGCAGATCGAACTGTGCCTCGGCAAGCAGCTGTCGACCCGCCTGATGGCCTCGCAGCTGGAACTGGCGCACCGCGTCAACAAGATGCGCAAGAAGTTCGCCACCGAATACGGCTTCGTGGTTCCCGAGATCAAGGTCACCGATGACTTCCTCATCCCGCCGAAGGTGTACCGCATCAAGATCCACGGCACCGTTGTGGTCTCGCAGGAGCTGCGCGTCGGTGAAATCCTGGTCATCCCCGGCGACCGGCCCATTCCCGAAATTCCCGGCGAAGAGGTGCGGGAACCGGCCTTCGGCATGAAGGCCTATTCGGTGCCGGAAACCTTTGCCGCCGATCTGAAGCGCGACAACTACATGACCGTCGACAATCTCTCGGTGCTGCTGACGCACCTGAGCGAGATCGTCCGCAACAACCTGGCGCAGCTCCTGTCTTACAAGGACATGCGCGCGCTGCTCGACCGGCTCGGTCCGGAATACCGCAAGCTGCTTGACGATATCTGCCCCGTGCACCTGTCCTATTCCGGCCTGCAGGCCGTGCTCAAGCTGCTGCTTTCGGAGCGCGTGTCGATCCGCAATCTCAACCTGATCCTGGAAGCCATCGCGGAAGTCGCGCCGCATATCCGCCGGGCGGAAATGATCGTCGAGCATGTGCGCATGCGCATGTCGCAGCAGATCTGCGGCGATCTGGCTGATAATGGCGTGCTCAGCGTGCTGCGCCTCGGCAACCGCTGGGACATGGTTTTCCACCAGAGCCTCAAGCGCGATGCCAAGGGCGAAATCGTCGAGTTCGACATCGATCCGCGCCTGCTCGAACAGTTCGGCACCGAAGCCAGCACCGCCATCCGCAAGCATCTGGACGCGGGCGAGCGCTTCGTGCTTGTCGCGTCGCCGGAAGCGCGCCCCTACATCCGCATGATCATCGAGCGGCTGTTCGCCACGCTGTCCGTGCTGTCCCATGTGGAGATTGCCCGTGGCGTCGAAGTGCGTTCGCTCGGCACGATCTCGTGAGGCCTTGATCGATGCTGCAGAACCTGGCGCTCAGCGATATGGTGATCGCCGCCTTTCTGGTGTTCGCCCGCGTCGGCTCGTGCCTTCTGATCATGCCGGGCATTTCCAGTCCGCGCATTCCCATGCAGATAAGGCTGTTTCTCGCCCTGACCTGTTCGCTGATGGTGGTGCCGCTGGTGTTCAAGCAGATGGCGCCGGTGGCCAATGCCGCGCCGCTGGTGCTGATGCGCATCATCCTTATCGAAGCCGTCGTGGGCGCGCTGATCGGTATCCTGGCGCGCATGTATTTCTGGGCCCTGCAGTTCATGGCCAACACCATCGCCATGGCGACGGGCTATTCCGGCGCGCCGGGGGCGGGCATCGAATCGGAGGAGCCGCAGGCGGCCATCGCCACCATCGTCACCTTGTCGGCACTGCTCATGTTCTTCGTGATGGATCTGCATCTCGAGGTGCTGCGCGCCCTGCTTTCATCCTATTCGGCCATTCCGGTGGATGGGGTATTCCAGCCCGCGACCGCCATGGTCAACCTCACCGATACGCTGTCCAAGGCGTTCTTCAGCACCATCCGCATCGCCGCGCCGTTCATTGTCTTCGCCATTGTGGTGAATATTGCGGTCGGGCTGATCAACAAGCTGACACCGACCATTCCCGTCTACTTCATCTCCATGCCGTTCGTTCTCGCCGGAGGCTTGATGCTTCTCTATTTCAGCATGCCGGATCTCCTGCGCTTCTTCACCAGCGAGGCCGGCACTTACCTACGGAACTTCTGACATGAGCATCAGGCCGGGTTCGCGCCAATCCCTGCGCGGAATGATCAAACTGCAGCGGCTGACCAAGGCCCGGCACGAGATGGCGCTGGCGCGCCTGAATGCGCAGTCCTCGGCCATCGCGGAAGAGAATACGGCACTGTTCAGGATGCAGAATGACCGCTTCGAGAACGGCGCGGGGATCGTCCCGCCCGATCTCGTCATGAAACGGCTGGAAACCAACAAGGCGAAGCAGGCGGGCCTGTCCGAACAGATGGTGCGGGAAAAGCGCGATCTTTTGGCGGTGTCGCGCACCATCGATATTCTGTGCGACCGCCTGCGCCAGCTGGAACAGGCGATGGAACGGGCTGCTGCTGCCGAGGAAATCGAGGAATATGTCATCCATACAATCGTTGGCGGCACAAGCCTCCCGTAAGTTTGGCGCGGTAAGGTACGAAGCATGAAACACGATGGGACAGTGACCGATGGCCATTAATCCACCTTCCGATCTGGTGCTGGATGTTGCCAATGCAGCCGATCCGGCAACCCTGCAGGCGTCGGTCGAGAAGCTTCGCAGCCTTGCCGCGGCGCGCGTCGAAGCCCAGACACGGCTGTCGCGCGAGACATTCGCGTCCATCCAGCAGGCCGGGACACCAACGGTTTCCATCGGCAGCACCAGCGCGCCGGGCGCACCGAACCCCGCCTACAAGAAATTCGAGTCGTTCATGCTGCAGTCCTTTGTCGAATCCATGTTCACCGGCGACAACCAGGCTGTGTTCGGCAAGGGCATTGCCGGTGATTACTGGAAATCGATGATGGCGGAGGCGGTGGCCAAGCAGATGGCCGATGCCGGCGGCATCGGCGTGGCGCGGATGCTGGAACAGCAAAGCGCCAACAAGGCGAAAAGCGCGGCGGCGAGCGCCGCGCCTGCGGTCTCCGGCGATCAGACCCCGGACCCGAATGTCATTTTGTACCAGATCGAACGGCAACTCATTCACAAGCAATTGAAGACGACGAAACCTCTTGACGCGATCAAACGGGGCTGATGCCGGCAAGATTGGAGGAAATGAATATGGATATAGTCAACGATAATGAAGAGAACGGCACCGTGATCGAACACGCTCCCCTTGTACCCGAGGTCGAACCGGCGCTTGAGCCTGTGCTCTTTGCCATCAAGCGCCTCGAAGAGGTCGTCGAGCGCGAAACCAAACTGCTGCTCGATGGCGAGACCATCGATCTTGCCGAAATCAACTCGCACAAGAGCCGTGGCCTGCGCGATTTCAACAAGGCGATGAACAAGGCCGCGAAAACCGCCGGCGTACCGGCGCTGAAATCGCTGCAGCCGGTGCTGGATGCCTTGAAGCAGAAGCTGGACCGCAATTGTGATGCCATCAAGCTGCATCTGCGTGCCGTGACCGAGCTGACCGGCCTCATCCGGGATGCGCTGGAAACGCAGGAAGCCGACGGCACCTATACCGCCCAGCAAATGAGGAACGGGCAAGGCGCATGATCCGTATTGTCCTGATCGGTCTCTGGATCTGCGGCGTGGCGCTGGGATCGCTGTATTTTGCCGTGTGGCAGAATTCGGCGACGGCGGCTGTGTCGTCGCAGAGCAAGGATGTGCTCGATTTCGGCAAGACCGACAGTTTCAGTGTCCCGATCATTCTGGACGGGGCAGTGGAAGGCTATATCGTGGTTCAGCTCGGCTATACGCTCGACAGCCGCGTCAAGGCCTCCGTCACCGTGCCCGTTGCGCCGTTTATCAATGATGAAATCTTCCGCCAGTTCTATGGCCGCTTTTCCGATGTGAAAGACGTGCAGAAGGTTGAATTTGCCAGCGTCAAGCAATCGGTCATCGACGGGGTCAACGCCAAATTCCCCGAACCGCTGGTGCGCGATCTTCTGGTCGAACAGTTCAACTACATCACCGCCAAGGAAATCCGCGACCAGAACACCAAGGGCCTGCAGCGGCAGGCGCCCGCGGCACCCTGATCCACCTCACAGGGAATAGTATTTTCCGGCAAGCGCGCTGAGGACCGCTTCGCTCAGCGGTGTCACATTCGCATCCTCGACGAAGCGCACGCCGAAGTCGCCGTCCCGGTGCCAGACAATCTCGGTCATCAGCGCCCCGCGATGCTGGTCGTCGAACAGCCAGAAGCGGTTGGGAATGGTGCAGGGCCCCACGGTGCGGATGCGGGCGCCGCCGCCGGCAATGTTGTGAAAGTGGCACTCGGTCAGAAACTGGCCTTCAAGCGTTGCAAGCTTTCCTGAGCGCAGGCGTGTCCGCTTGCGTTCTTCAATACGCTTTTCCGTCTTGTGGCCGGATTCGGTTGGTGGCATCGATGGCTGGTCCAGCAAGGATTGATGGTCCGGCGCGAGTACGTATCCGGGATACATATTTCAAGCCGGTGGTTGTCCCTGATGGTCATAGTCTCAAACCATTGCAAAACCGTTATACCAAGTTGGCAAATGCGTGTGATGCGGACAGGCGCCTTGTCCCGGCGGGCAGGGTGCCTGTCCTTGATTGAGCCGGTGTCAGCGGCGCGGCAGGAGCTTCTGGACCTCGTCGGCCGCGTTGTTCAGGGCTTCCTGCGGTGTGGCCGACTGTTCGACGACCCGCGAGAGGTTGTCGACGATGGTCTGGGTCACCTTGACGCCATTGGTGCCGGGGAAGGCATACCAGGGGATCATGCGGTTCATCTGGTTGAGACCGGCCTGGAACAGCGGGTTCTGCTTGTAGAAATCGGCGAGATAGTCCGGCGACTTTGCTGCAAGTTCGTTGTTCGGCACATAGCCGGTGCCGGGAACCACCACCGAAGCGCCGTAGGGACCGGCGGCGAACTTGGCGAATTTCCACGCGGCCTGCTGCTTGGCGGCATCCTTGGTCAGGATGACGACGGCATTGCCGCCCGTGGGCAGATGACCCTTTTCCGGATTGAGCAGCGGCAGCGGGCCGGTGCGCAGGTCGAACTTCGTGCCGACATTCTTGATCGTGTTGCGCAGCGCGCCCGTGGTCTGGAAGGCAAAGCCCACCTTGCCGGCAACGAAGGCCTGTTCACCCGCCTGCTTGGTCAGGACAGGCATGCCGCCCTCCTTGACCAGACGGCTGACGAGGTTGAAGGCGGCGATGCCTTCCGGGCCGTTGAAGGCGACTTTCTTTTCATCCGGCGAAAGCATGGTGCCGCCGGCGCCGAACAGCAGGGCGGAGAACATCCAGTCATCGCCCTGCCAGCGGAAGTCGATGCCTTCATTGCCGTTGCCGAGCGCCTTGATCTTGGCACCCAAGGCAATGACCTCGTCCCAGGTCTTCGGCGGCTGGTCGGGATTGCCGCCCGCCTGCCGGATCAGGTCGGCATTGTAGTACATGATCGGGTTGGAGGTGGCGAAGGCAAGGCCGACCTGCTGGTCGCCGACCTTCGCGAGGCGAAGGATGTTGTCGCTGAAGCCCTGGGCCGCCATATCAGGCTCCTTGGCGATCAGCGGCTTCATGTCGACATTGACGCCGCGCTCGGCAATCATGCGCAGGCGGTTGAGGCCGATGAAGGTGATATCGGGCATTTCGGCGGTTCCCGCCTGCCGCAGGATCGTCTGGATGCCTTCCTCATAGGTGGCCGAGGGGCTGACGAAGCTGATCTTGATATCGGGGTTTTCTTCCATGAACTTCTTGGAGATGACATCCATCACATCCTTGAAGAAACCGGGCATCGGGTAATGCACGTTCAGGGTGGTCTCCGCGAAAGCGGGAACACTGAACGCGGTGGCGATCGCGGCTGCCGCAATCGTCTTTCGGAAGAAGCTCATTGTTATCTCCTGGTCTTGGGAACGGTCAGCCTTTGAGGCCGGTGAGGGTGATGCCTTCGATGAAACGCCGCTGCGCCAGCAGGAAGGCTGCAACGAGCGGCAGGGTGATGATGAGGGTTGCGGCCATCAGCGCGCCGTAATCGTCGCCGGCTTCGGCGGCGCGGAAGAACAGGAGGCCCAAAGGCGGTGTCGCCCGTTCGCTGCCGGTGATGACGATGAGCGGCCAGAACAGGTCGTTCCAGTGCGCCACCACCGAGAAGATGGCGAAGGCGGTGACGGCCGGCCAGGCATTGGGAACGATCACCCGGTTGACGATGGCAAGCTCCGACATGCCATCGAGCCGGGCAGCCGAGATCAGGTCGTCCGGCATGGCGCGGAAAAACTGCAGGAACAGGAAGATGCCGAAGACCGAGATGAAAAACGGCGCGGACAGGGCAAAATAGCTGTTGAGCATGCCGGCCTTGTTCAGGGCGACGTAGATGGGCAGGGCGGTGGCATGAATGGGGATGAGCAGCCCGAGCATGACAAGCGTCATCATCGTGCGGGCGGCGCGGAATTTCAGCTTGGCCATGGCATAGGCGCAGGGAATGGCGATGACCACCTGGAAGAAGAAGATCAGGCCGCAGACCACAAGCCCGTTCCACAGGAGCTGGCCCATCGGCACGCGGGTGAGTGCCTTGGCAAGGTTTTCCCACAGCGCCCAATGCTGCGGCAAAAGGGTGAGAGAGGAAGAAAAGATTTCCTCGCGGGATTTTGCCGCCGTGGAAATCATCCAGATATAGGGCGCCAGGAAGACGAGGGCTCCGGCCGAAAGCATGGCGAGGCGCAGGTTGCGCATGGAGAAGAAGGCGGTGTTTTTCATGTGTAGTGCACCCGTCTGTCGAGAACCCGGTACTGGACGAGCATCAGCACGATGAGGAAAGCGAGGAAGATGACGGTCATGGCCGAGGCGTAGCCGACGCGCAGATAGACGAAGCCCTCCTGATAGATGGTCCACAGAAGCACTTCCGAAGCCTTGTTCGGGCCGCCCTCGGTCAGCGTCTTGACCGTCTCGAACACCTTCACCGCATTGATCACGCTGATCGTGGCGACGAACAGAGTGGTCGGTCCGAGCATCGGCCAGGTGACGAGCCGGAAGCGTTCCCAGCTGCCCTTGGCGCCATCCACTTCCGCCGCGGCATAAAGTTCGCGCGGGATGGCGGTCAGGCCCGCGAGAAACAGCACCATGTTGAAACCGACCGACTGCCAGATGCCGATGATCGCCAGGCTGATCAGCACTGTGCTGCTGCTGCCGAGCCAGTTGGGACCGGCAATGCCAAGCATGGACAGCATGGCGTTGACCGGGCCGATGGTCGGGTGCAGCAGGTACTGGAACACCGTTGCCATGGCCACCAGCAGCGATGCGACGGGCAGGAAGTACACGGTGCGGAAGAAGGCGCGGCCGCGCGTCTCGCTCTCGATGAGGAGGGCGACGCCAAGGCCGATGAACACGGAAAAGGGCGTGACGATGGCCGTATAGACGGCGGTGTTCTTCAGCGAGATGAGGAACGTCCGGTCGGCGAAGAGCTCGATGTAGTTGTCGAGGCCGATGAACTGGAAGTCGTCATAGCCGAGCTCATAATTGGTCAGGCTGAAGACAAAGACGGCGAGTGTCGGCAGCAATATCAGGACGATGATGAGCAGGATTGCCGGTGCAGCCAGCTGCCAGGCCACGCGCTCTTCGCGTTTGGCGGCGCGGATGGCTGCCTGCCGGGCGGTGGTCCGGGCGGCGGGAAGAAGATTGGGTATCGCGGTCTCATGCATCGACGGCAACCCTTGCCGTTGCCCGCAGCGGCACACGCAGCCCGTCCAGCCCGAAGACGAGGCAGGCATCCCTGTCGATCTCGAGCGTGACCGGCGACCCTATACCCAGATGGGTCACGTCGGCCGGGGCGGCCTTGATGACAATGCCGTCCCCGGCGCCATCGGCCTGCGTTGTCACCAGCACTTCCGAGCCGAGGAACTCCAGCCGGGTGACGGTGGCGGCAATGCCCTTGGTGCCCTGCGGCCTCAGCCTGATGCGCTCCGGCCGGATTGCGAGCTGGACCGGGGTGCCGACCGGACCGGTGACGCCGTCGACCACGGCCTTGCCGCTGAAGAACACCGTGCCATTGTCCGCGGTCACGGCATCGATGATGTTGATGCGCGGGCTGCCGACGAATTTTGCCACCTCGACATGGCGCGGATCGTCATAGATCTCGGCGGGCGAGGCGAACTGCAGCACCTTGCCGCCCATCATCACGGCGACCCGGTCGGCCATGCTGAGGGCTTCGGACTGGTCGTGCGTGACGTAGATGGTCGGCACGCCGGTGCGCCGGTGCAGGTCGACGATCTCCGCGCGGGTGTGCACGCGCAGATTGGCGTCGAGATTGGAAAGCGGCTCGTCCATCAGGAACACGCCGGGCTGGCGCACCAGCGCCCGGGCGAGCGCCACGCGCTGGCGCTGGCCGCCGGACATCTGCCCCGGCTTGCGGTCGAGCAGGTGGTCGATCTTCAGGCTGGTTGCCGTGGCAAGCACCTGCTGTTTGATTGCCGCCTGCGCGGCGCTTCTGCCCGCGATGAAGCGGCCAAGCAACGGCATGCGCTGCAGGGTGGAAAGCGTGCGCATGGCCAGCGGCACGGCAATGTTCTGCTCGGCGGTCAGGTGCGGATAGAGCGCATAGGACTGGAACACCATCGCCACATTGCGATCGGCCGGGTGCTCCGCCGTGATCTCGCGGTCGCCCATCCAGATGCTGCCGGCATCGCCATGGTCAAGACCGGCGGCAATGCGCAGCAAGGTGCTCTTGCCGCAGCCCGATGGCCCGACGAGCGCTATGAACTCGCCGTCTTCCGCTTCGATGCTGACATCGTTCAGGATGCTGTTCGTGCCGTAGGATTTCGAGATGTTCCTGAGGGCAAACGCGCTCATGCGGCTGTCTCCGGTGCCTGCGCGATGCGTGCACGCGGATAGACCTCCTCGACGACGTCATCGAGGATGAAGCGCGAGAGGCTGCCGATCTCGACGATGTCTGTTTCAACCGTGTCGGTCAGCGTATGGATCGCCGCGCCGACAATGCGCTGGCCGGGCATGTCCCGCTCCATGTCCCCGACGACGAACGACGAAGCCGGGGCCCAGACGAGACTGGTGTCGTTGTGCATGCCCTGCCAGGCGCGGTGCAGGTGCCCGCTGGCATGCAGGGCCACATCATATTCCCCGATCAGGTCGAGCAGCCGTTTGCGTGGCGCAGGGCGAACGCTCCAGTAACCGGTTTCGCCCTCGTCGGCCGCGTCGACAAACAAGGGCTTGTGCGCGAAGAGGGCGATGCGGCGGGTCTCCGCTTCGGCAAGCGCATCCTCGAGCCAATCGAACTGCTCTTCCTCTTCGAGGCTGTCATTGCCGAGGATCAGGCTGTTGAGACCGACCAGGCGCCAGCCGTCCATGTCGTGAATCCAGCGGTCCGGTCCGACCATTTCGCGCCAGCGGTCGATGCGCGTGGCGTTGACCGGCTGCGGGCTGCCGGGCATGTGGCCGATGTCGTGGTTGCCGGGCAGGCTCAGGACCTTGACGGGAAGCGCGTTCAGCAATCCGGCGGAGAAGGCCAGGTCATCCTCGATATCCGCGCCGTCGATGGACAGATCGCCCGTGTGCACCACCAGATCCGGTTTCTGCTCGGCGACCCATTGGGCCAGGGGTGACCAGTTGGCGTTGAAATGGGCCTTGGAAGGGCTGAGGTGAGTGTCGGTGATCTGGATGATCCGCACAGGATATCTCTCTTCAAAATCGAACAATGGGGGCGCATGTGGTGCTGGGGGAAAGCCGTTTTCGACCCGACCCGGCGCGGGGTCTTCTTAGGCTTGGTCTGTGACAGCTGCGTTTCAAGCCAATGACAATTCAATGAACGTCATCGCATCGCTGCGCGCATGTGATTAAAAATAGACGTCTATTCGCTTTAAATCAGACGGTAAATGATTTAGGAGTGGACGCATGAGTGATTCCCCGCCTGAAAAGCATGGCCTGATCGAAAGACGCGTCGGGCCGCACGTCGCAACCGCCCTGTCGGATACGCGGGTCGTGCTGATCGCCGGTCCGCGCCAGGCGGGCAAGACGACGCTGGCCCGCCAGTTCGCGGGCGCCGACAGGCCGTATCTGACATTGGACGATGCCGCGACCCTGCAGGCGGCCCGTACCGATCCGGTCGGCTTCATCCGCGGACTGAAACGGGCCGTCATCGACGAGGTGCAGCGCGCGCCGGAACTGATGCTGGCGATCAAGGAGAGCGTCGATACGGATCAGGAGCCGGGACGCTTCCTGCTGACGGGATCGGCCAATCTCGCCACGGTTCCGGCCATCGCCGATTCCCTGGCGGGACGCATGGCGGTCATCCCGCTGCTGCCGTTTGCACAATGCGAACTGGCGGGAACGCCGGGCAATTTTCTCGACCGGCTGTTTGCCGGGGACGATCTGCAGCTGGCAGCCCGGCCGGTCACCGGACAGGCCCTGAGCGATATCGTGCTGCGCGGCGGCTACCCCGAGGTCGTGCGCCGCTCGTCGCCAGCGCGCCGCAAGGCCTGGCTGGAAGACTACGTTGCCCTCATTCTCGACCGCGACGGGCGGGACATCGCCAATATCGATCAGCTGGACCGCCTGCCGCGGCTTCTCGATGTGCTGGCCGAACATGCGGGCCAACTGACCAACCATTCCAGTTTCGGTGCGGCGCTCGGCCTTTCCAGCGTGACGGCGCAGAAATATGTCGCCATTCTCGAACGCCTGTTCCTGGTGCGCACCTTGCCGCCCTGGTCCACCAACCGCCTGACCCGGCTGATCAAGACGCCCAAGCTGCATTTTCTCGATACCGGTCTGCTCGGCGCCCTGCGCGACACCG
>NZ_CABSQF010000030.1:0-60341 GCF_902479695.1 uncultured Phyllobacterium sp.
GTGGTAACGCCGAGACCTGGCCGAGCCTGGAGAACCTGGTCGCCGCCGCCAAGGCGGTTCGCGCCAAGATCACGAAGTAGGACCCTATAGGCCCCTGCTGGCGGGGGCTGTCGCCGTAGGCGACTGGGGGTGGTGGAGCATGACCCGACCACCCCCAGTCCGGCATCGGCCGGACAGCCCCGCCGGCGGGGGCAACTTCATACTTGTAGTAAGGAACCTGATATGCACACACCCATGTTTTCGCTGGAGGTGTTCCCTCCCAAGCGGGACGCCCCCGTCGGGACCATCTACGACACGCTTGACGGACTCGAAGGCCTGAACCCCGACTTCATCTCGGTCACCTACGGGCACGGCACGCATTCGGACCGCACCGCCACCGCGCGCATCGCCAACACGATCCACGGGGAATACGGCATCCCCGCCGTGGCGCATCTGACCGCCCTGTACTCGGATGAGGCGAAGATCGACGAGGCGCTCGACATGTTCGAGGCGGCAGGCGTCTCCGCCGTGCTCGCCCTGCGCGGCGACTACATCGACGGCGAGGAGCCGGTCGGCCGCTTCAACCACGCCAGCGACCTCGCGGCCTACATCCACGACCGCAAGCCCGGCCTCAAGGTGTTCGGCGCCTGCTATCCTGAAGGCCACTATTCGGCCGCCTCGCTCGACGAGGACATCGAGAACCTGAAAATCAAGGTGGACGCCGGTGTCACGCATCTGATCTCCCAGCTGTTCTACGACAACGACGACTTCTACCGTTTCCTCGACAAGGCTCATGCGGCCGGCATCGACGTGCCGATCGAGGCGGGCATCATGCCCGTGCGCGGCGGCAAGTCGGTGCGGCGCATGGCGAAGGTCAATGCCTCGCGCATACCGGCTAAGCTCGAAGCGCTGCTCGACCGCTGGGGAGACGACATCCAGAACCTGCGCGCGGCCGGCATCATCTACGCCTCCGACCAGATCGCGGACCTCGTGGCCCACGGCGTCGACGGCGTGCACCTGTATTCGATGAATCATCCCGCCACCACACGCCGCATATGGCACAACGTGGAGCCGCTGTTCACCGTGGAATGATACTCCCGGCAGACAGCCGATTACGGCAAAATGGTTGGGGCCAGACAGTCATGCGGCTGTCTGGCCCCAACCATATGAGAATGCGCGGCCGGCAACAGCACGCCGCGTATCTGCCGTCAGCGACGGCGACGCTTGCTACGCCTGAAGTCGGGTTTGGGCGCGAACCACGCGATCCGCGTGGTCACGGCCCGGCGAATCACCGGAACGTTGGCGATAGCGATGCCCAGAGCCACGGCGATGAGCGTCGTCCACATGGCGACGTTCATGGAGGCCAGGGCAAGCGCGACGACGACCGCGACGATGGCGAAGCCGAGCACCTTCTGCGCGGTCGCCTGCGCAGGCGTCATCCTCTGCGGCTGCAGCGGCATGGCACCGGAAACAAAGCCCATCAGCAAGCCGACGATGGCGAAGACGATGGTTACGATCAGTTCTGCGGATGACAGTTGCATACCGCCATTATGTCCATCCGGCCACGACACGGCCGTGTCATCGCGGCCGAGGAGGCACGGTTTCTTGTAAAATTGTAGGTTATGACTGTTCCGGGAACCTTTGACACCAGCGCACGCGAACTCATCCACGCAGGCCTGCAGAATCTCGACGAAGCCCGTTCACTGTTCCGCCAGCTCTCCGCCAGCGGATTCGATGCGGCACGCTGCGGCCTGCTGCTTGACGCGCTTCAGCATGTCTGTGATCCCGATGTCGCGCTGCGCATCGTCACGCCGCGCAAGCTCGACGACGTGACTGATTCCACTGTCGATATTTTTATAGCCTTCGGCGACGGCAACTGGCCGAACCGCGCGGTGGAACTGCTGTGCGAAGTGGAATTCACGCCGCTGTGCAGCCCGGTGCTGCTCAACAAGATCGGCGGCATTGCCGAGCCAAGAGACCTGTTGCGCGCGCCGCTGCTGCATCTGGGCGATTTCGAGGACTGGACCCGCTGGATGGCGCTGGCCAATGTCGAGAACCCGGATTCGGAACGTGGCATCATCTTTTCCGACATGAACCTTGTCTACTCCGCCGCCATCACGGCGCAGGGCGTTGCCATGGGCGATGAGCTCACCTGCCGCAAGGCCATGAAGGCAGGTCAACTCATCCGTCCGTTCGACCTCAGCATCAAGTCGCCAAAATCGTATTTTCTCGTCACGGATTTCGCCAAGATCGAGCATCCGGCCCAGCTGGCGTTCACGGAATGGCTGAAATCGCGCCTGTCGCAAACGCGCAACGCATGAGGTCAGGAATAACATCTGCTCATGCTGGCGTGAATTTCATTCACGTATCGCGGCAATATATTTCAATTGTCGTCACCGGAGATTGTGCCTAGGCTTTCCCGAAAAGAAGGGGAAAGAGGTCAATCAATGCCTCAACGCATGCAACTGGGCGATGCGAAAGCCGCCGAGATCAAGGCTGTTTCCATTGGCAAGACGTTTGGTGCATTCCGTGCGCTGAAGGATTTGTCGCTCGACATCGGACGCGGCGAGTTTCTCACGCTTCTCGGTCCTTCCGGGTCGGGCAAGACCACGTTCCTGATGATTCTCGCCGGCTTTACCGCGCCGAGCGAAGGCCGCCTGATGATGGATGGCCGGGATATCACCGATGTGCCGGCCGAAGACCGCTCCTACGGCATGGTGTTCCAGGGTTATGCCCTGTTCCCGCACCTGACGGTTGAACAGAATATTGCTTTCCCGCTCAAGGTGCGCGGTCGCTCCGCCGCCGATATCAAGCGCCGCGTCGGCGAGATGGTCGAACGGGTCGGCCTCATCGGGCACGAGAAAAAGCTGCCGACAAAACTCTCCGGCGGCCAGCAGCAGCGGGTTGCTCTTGCCCGGGCACTGGCTTTCGAGCCCTCGGTGCTGCTGCTGGATGAGCCCTTCTCCGCCCTCGACAAGAATCTGCGCGAGATGATGCAGGAGGAAGTCAAACGCCTGCATCAGGAAACCGGCACGACCTTCGTCTTCGTCACGCATGACCAGTCGGAGGCCCTCGCCCTGTCCTCCCGCGTGGCAATTTTCAACCATGGCGAGCTTTTGCAGGTCGGACGCCCGCAGGACGTCTATGAACGGCCGGCCAATCGCTTCGTCGCGGAGTTTCTCGGCGAGATCAACCTTCTGCCGCTCGATGCGCTGCGCCTCGACGGCGACAGGGCGGCCGGGCAGTTCGAGGACAGGACGATCGTGCTTGCCCGGACCAAACCGCAGATTGGGCCAAAAGCCGTCGCCGCCGTGCGCCCCGAACATATGACCATCGCGGCAGCGCCGAACAACGCGGGGCACAATGCCATCGCCTGCCGGGTCGAGGATGCGACCTATCTCGGCGCCGTCACCCGCTATCACCTGAAAACCCGCACCGGTGCATCGATCGCGGTGTCGATGCCGACGGTTGCAACGCCGCCCTTTGCGCACCGCGCCGATGTCTGGGTGTCCTGGCCCATAGAACAGGGGTTTTTACTGCCGTACCAGACCTAGAACCACGCATACGGCCACAGGGCCGGACATACGGAATGTGACAATAACAATCCTAGGGGAACACAATGGATCACGCATTTCAAAAAGACTGCCTGGAAATACTGGCTGAAAAGGTGGAACGCGGCGAAATCAGCCGCCGCCGTTTCACCCAGATGGCCGCGATGCTGCTGGCGGGTGCGCCGGCCCTCATGCGCTCGAACCGGGCACTGGCACAGGCGAAAGACCTGGTGCTGGTCAACTGGGGCGGCGATGCCATGACCGCCTATGACAAGGCCTATGGCCAGCCCTTCACCAAGGAGAGCGGCATTGCCGTCAAGATGGACGGTTCCGGCCCGACGGAAGGCGCCATCACCGCCCAGTTCAAGAGCGGCAAGCCCAGCTGGGACCTGATGGACATCGATCCCTTCTCCGGCATTACCCTCGGCAAGCAGGGCATGCTTGAGCCCATCGACTACGCCATTGTCGACAGGAAAAAGATGCGCCCCGGCTTCGGCTGGGATCATGCGGCATCGACCTATTTCTTCTCCTACATCATCGCCTACGACTCGTCGAAATTCGGCGATCACGTTCCAACGGGGATGGCCGACTTTTTCGATGTGAAGAAATTCCCCGGCAAGCGCTCCCTCTACAAATGGGGCTCGGCGATGTGGGAAGCGGCGCTGATGGCCGATGGCGTGGCGCCGGAAAAACTCTACCCGCTCGACCTGAAACGCGCCCATGACAAGATCGCCGCCTTCAAGGAAAACGTTGTGGCCTATTGGGGCGGTGGCGCCGAGAGCCAGTCCGTGCTCATGGACGGCGAAGCCTCCATGGCGCTGATCTGGTCGACCCGCGCGCAACTGCTCGAAAAGGATTCCGGCGGCAATATCAAATTCGTCTGGGATCAGGGCCTGATTTCACCCGGCGCCCTGGCCGTGATGAAAAACAATCCCGGCGGCAAGGACAATGCGATGAAGTTCATCGCCAGCGCGCAGACGCCGGAACGCCAGCTGCAGATGTTCGAACTGCTCGGACAGGGCCCGGCCAATCCGGCCACCGATGCGCTCATTCCAGCCGACAAGAAGCGGGTCAACTGCGTCGATCCGGCCAATATGGCCAAGCAGATCCCGCTGAACATGGAATGGTATGCCGAACACTATGCCTCGGCTTTCGACGAATACACGAAAGTCATCTCGGCTTGAGCAAGGCTTGGTGATCTTCCCTCTGCGGGGGAGATCACCGGCCGCATTTTGACAGCAACAGGGATTTTGAATGGGAAAGTCGGCGACATCACGAACAATCCTGCTGCTTGCGCCGCTGCTGCTGTTTCTCGGGCTTGCCTATGTGGTGCCGTTTCTCGGTGTCGTCAGATGGAGCGTCACCCTGCCCGAACCGGGTCTGGGGCAATATCGCGCCGTGCTTACCGATCCGCTCGTCCAGTCCGTGTTCATCCGCACGCTGCGCATCTGCCTGATCGTGACCGCCGCCGTGCTCGTGATGGCCTATGCCATCGCCTATGTCTGGGTGCGCGGAACACCAACCCAGCGCATGCTGGCGGAATTCTGCATTCTCGTGCCCTTCTGGATTTCCGTGCTGACCCGCGCCTTCGGCTGGCTGGCGCTTCTCTCCAATCGCGGCCTGATCAACACCTGGCTGCAGGCGGCCGGTATCATCAGCGAACCGCTGGCGCTTGCCCGCAACGAGTTCGGCGTCATCGTCGGCATGACGCATTTTCTTATTCCCTTCGCGGTCTTTCCCATTGCCTCGGCCATGCGCGCCATTGACGAGCGCGTGCTTCTGGCGGCGCGCGGCATGGGCGCATCGCGCAGCCGCATCTTCTGGAGCGTCTTCGTGCCGCTGACCTATGGCGGCCTGATCGGCGCGGCGCTGATCGTCTTCGTCTTCGCCCTCGGCTTCTTCGTCACCCCGGCCATTCTCGGCGGCGGCCGCAGCGTCATGGTGGCCGAGCTGGTGTATCTCCGGATCTTCCAGAGCCCCGACTGGGGGCTCGGTGCGGCGATCAGCGTGGTGCTGGTGCTGTTCATCGGCATCCTGCTTACGCTGATGCGGCGCTTCATCAAACCCGCGCATCTGGTGGGCTGACCCATGCAATCATCCCGTCCCGGTCCCGTCCTCCTGATCATTGCCACCGCTGTCGCGCTGTTCCTGCTGATGCCGCTTCTGGCCGTGGTGCCCGTATCGTTCACGCCGCAACGGTTTCTGTCGATGCCGACGGGCACGCTGTCGCTGCGGCATTATCAGGCCCTCATCGACAATCCGGCATGGGGGCAGAGCGTGCTGCTCAGCCTGCGCATCGGCATTCTTTCCAGCGCCATCGCCACGGTGCTGGCCACGCTGTTCGGCCTCGGCATCTGGATGTTCCAGCCGCGTTTTTCCGCGCTGCTCATCGGCTTCGTGCTGCTGCCGCTGATCGTCCCGCCCGTCGTGTCGGCCATGACGCTGTATTTCCTCATGACGACGCTTTCCGCCTTCAACAGCTTCATCGGCTATGACACGTGGATCGGCGTGGCGCTGGCCCATGCGGTCATGATCACGCCCTTTGCCGTGGTTCTCGTCCTTGTCGCGCTGTTCCAGGTGGACCGGCGCATCGATCTTGCGGCGCGCGGTCTTGGCGCTGATCTGACCACCCGCGCCTTCCGCATCATCATCCCCAACATCAAATTCGGGATCGCCACGGCGGCGCTGCTGTCCTTCGTGCTGTCCTGGGAGGAGATCGGCGTCACCCTGTTCATCACCAGCGTCAATGCCATTACCCTGCCGCGCCTGATGTGGATGGGCCTGCGCGACAATATTGATCCTGCCATCGCAGCCATTTCCGTGCTTCTGATCATCGTCACCGCGGTCATCCTCGCCCTGAGGATTTTTATCGAACGGCGCGGGACATCGGAGACAAAATGATTGCAGACCATAGTGTAGCGGCGCTTGAGGCGATAACCGGCGCGGGCGGAATCAAGACGGGTGACGCCTTGCGGGCCATTCATCCGGGCTCCGATCCGCACAATCTCGATGCGGGGCTGATGATCATCCCCCGGAATGTCGAACAGGTCTGCGCCATCGTCAAATTCTGCAACGACAACCGGATCGCCATTGTCCCGCATGGCGGGCGCACCGGCCTTGCCGGCGGCGCCGTCACGCAGAGGGACGAAATCATTCTGTCGCTGGCTGCGCTCAACCGGATCGAATCTGTGCAAGCGGCGGCGGGAACCGCCATCGTCGAAAGCGGCGTCACCCTGCAGGCCCTGCAGGAGGAGGCCGCCAAGGTCGGCCTCACCACCGGCATCGACATCCCCTCGCGCGGCAGTGCCACCATTGGCGGCATGATTTCCACCAATGCGGGCGGCATGGAGGCATTCCGGCTCGGCGTCATGCGCCAGCGCGTGCTGGGACTCGAAGTGGTCCTGCCCGACGGCTCCGTCATGAGCGATCTCGCCGAAGTGACCAAGAGCAATGAGGGATATGACCTGAAGCAGCTCTTCATCGGCGCGGAAGGCACGCTCGGCATCGTCACCCGCGCCGTCCTCGCACTGGCGCCGGTCGACCGGTTTACTGCCACCGCGCTTGTCGCCTGCCCGTCCGCCGCAACGGCGGTGTCGCTGTTCCAGACGCTCCGGCAGGATCGCGCGCTGCGTCTGCTGCGCACCGAATTCATGGCGCAGAACTACTTTAGCCTTGCCGTCGAAGCTCTTGGTCCCGCATCGCTCGCCGCATTCACCGCAGCGCCGGTCTATCTCATTGTCGAAACCGAAGGCCTTGACCAGCAAGCCGCACAAACAGCGCTGGAAGAGGCGCTTGGCGCTGCCATCGAAAACGAACTGGTGCTCGATGCCATCATTGCCCAGAGCGGCAAGGAGCGAAACGATATCTGGAACATCAGGGAAGACAGCAATGTCATCACCCGTGCCTATCCGCATGGCTACTGGTTCGACATCTCGGTGCCGCTGCAGCATCTGGATGCCTATCTCAGGCAGTTCGACAGGGGCGTCGCGGCGCTTGGCGCCGATGTCAGAGGCTTTGCCTTCGGTCATCTGGGCGACGGCAACCTGCATATCTGCGTGGCGGGCGAAGACGAGAACCCGCACAAGGATGCGGTCAAGGATATCATCTATGCCAACCTGCGGCAGATGGGCGGCTCCTTCTCCGCCGAGCATGGAATCGGCCTGGAAAAAATGCCGGAACTGCAGGCGCTGGCAGACCCGGTGAAACTTTCCCTGATGCGGACGATCAAGCGGACGATCGATCCGAACGGCATCATGAACCCCGGCAAGGTTGTTGGCTGACCATGTCGCTGAGAACAAAGCATGTGGCGCGTTCGGGCTTCTCGGGCACCCCATGCAGGGTTATCGTTTCAGCCATGGTCCAGCCTTTCTCCTATCGGCTTTGTACAGGCCGGGTGCAGTCCCTGCGTCCGGTGCTGCTGCGAGCGGCCATCTCCACCACCAACACCATAAAACCAACAAAAGGGGTTCTCACATGAAGACACTATTGATGAGCAGCGTCATGGCCTTTGCCCTGATGGGTGCCGCGGGCGCGGCATCGGCAGCCGAGTGCGGTGACGTGACCATTGCCAGCATGAACTGGCAATCGGCGGAGGTTCTCGCCAATCTCGACAAGATCATTCTCAACAAGGGCTATGGCTGCAATGCCGACATCGTGCAGGGCGACACCATTCCGACCCTGACATCGATGACCGAAAAGGGCCAGCCGGACATCGCTCCCGAAGGCTGGGTCGATTTCATGCGCGATATTCTCGACAAAGCCGTTGCCGACGGCAAGCTCGTCTATACCGGAAAATCGCTGTCGGACGGCGGCGTTCAGGGCTGGTGGATTCCAAAATACATCGCCGATGCCCACCCCGACATCAAGACCATCGACGATGCGCTGAAACATCCCGAACTGTTCCCGGCGCCGGAAGACGCTTCCAAGGGCGCTGTGTTCAATGGTCCTCCCGGCTGGGGCGGCACGCTGGCGACCGCACAGTTCTTCAAGGCCTATGACGCGGAGAAGAAGGGCTTTACCCTGGTTGACACCGGGTCGGCTGCCGGCCTCGATGGGTCGCTCGCCAAGGCCTATGAACGCAAGCAGGGCTGGGTCGGTTACTACTGGGAACCTACCGCCCTCCTCGGCAAGTACCAGATGGTCAGGCTTGATCACGGCGCACCTTTCAACGCGGCGGAATGGAAGCGCTGCAACACCGTGGCCGATTGCGCCGACCCGAAAAAGAACGCCTGGGAACTGGCCGAAGTGGATACGGTCGTCACCAAGAAGTTCAGCGAAAAGTCCGGCCCGGTCATGGACTATCTGAAGGCGCGGTCATGGTCCAACAAGACCGTCAACGAACTGCTCGCCTGGATGACCGATAATCAGGCAACCGGCGAAGACGGCGCAAAATACTTCCTCAAGAACCACGAGGACATCTGGACCAAATGGGTCAGCGCCGACGTGGCAACGAAGGTCAAGGCTTCGCTGAAGTAAACTTGAAATGGATCGCAGTGACTATCTCCCCCCTCATTGGGGGAGATAGTTGGCGTATCACGCATGCCGCCGTCAAAACCGGATGGCGTAACGCAGCCCGTCATAGATGGCGGCATGGATATTGCGGGCATGCACCGCATCGCCGATCCGCAACAGATCGAATTGCCCCTCCGCCAGCCGCTGCGGGAAAATGGCGCCGCCATTGACCAGATTGCCGTAATCCACCGCACCGCCATTGCGCGACAGCGGCTTCAACTCGCGGTAGAGATCATCGATCGGCAAGGTGCCGTGCTCGACCACCACCTGATCCACCAGCCGTTCCTCGCGATAATCCGGATCGAAATCCGAGCCCAGTGTCGCGACAAGCTGGTTGCCGTTGCGGGTCACGCTCATCAGCCGCGTGTTGATGGTCACCCGCACGCCGTGCTCGTGGAACGCGCGCATATAGGGCACGTGGTTCATACCGCCCATCTCCGGCGCGAAAAACCGTTCCGGGCTGACGAGTTCGAGCTTTGAACCGGCGCGTGCGATCATCTCCGCCGCGCTCATGCCCTGATGGCCGCCATTGTCGTCATAGAGCAGCACCGTTTCACCCGGCTTCACCGCGCCCGCCAGGATATCCCAGCTCGAGGTGACCAGATCATCGCCCGCCGCCAGGGGCGGATTTTGCGGCAACCCTCCCGTGGCGATCACCACCACATCGGGCGAAAGCCCAAGCACATCGCCGGATTCGGCCCAGACATTGTAGCGCAGGGAAACACCCAGCCGCTGCAGCTCCTCGAGCCGCCAGTCGACAATGCCGATCATCTCCTTGCGCCGCGGGTTCTGCGCGGCAAGGCGCACCTGCCCGCCCGCATGGTCCGAAGCCTCCAGCACGGTGACACTATGTCCGCCTTCCGCCGCAACACGCGCCGCCTCCAGTCCGGCAGGCCCTGCCCCGACGACAACGACCGTCCGGCTGGTTGCCGCTTTGGCGATGGCGTGCGGCATGGTGCCTTCGCGGCCGGTCGCCGCATTGTGGATGCACAGGGCCTCGCCGCCCTCATAGATGCGGTCAAGACAGTAGGTTGCGCCGACGCAGGGGCGGATGCGATGCTCCTCGCCTGCCTCGATTTTCCGCACGATATGCGGGTCGGCGATATGGGCGCGGGTCATGCCGACCATGTCGAGCTTGCCCTCGGCAATGGCATGGCGCGCCGTGGCCACATCGGCGATGCGCGCCGCATGGAAGACCGGAAATTTTGTTTCCTGCCTGACATCCCCGGCAAAATCCAGATGCGGCGACGAGCGCATGCCCTGCACCGGAATGACCTCGTTGAGCGCCGCATCCGTATCGATATGGCCGCGAATGATGTTGAGGAAGTCGAATTTGCCGGATGCCGCAATGCGCCGGGCAATCTCGACGCCCTCCTGCCGCGACAGGCCCTGCTCCCAGTCCTCGTCGGCCACCATGCGGATGCCGACGATGAAGTCCGGGCCGACGGACCGGCGCACGGCGTCGATCACCGCCCAGGTGAAGCGCAGGCGATTGTCGAGCGAGCCGCCATATTCATCGTCGCGCCGGTTGGTGGCGGGCGACCAGAACCCGTCCATCAGGTGGCCATAGGCCTCGAACTCGATGCCGTCGAGCCCGGCCGCCTGCATGCGCTGCGCCGCCGATGCATAGTCGGCAATGATCCTCTCGATATCCCAGTCTTCCGCTTCTTTCGGAAAGGCCCGGTGGGCGGGCTCGCGCACCGGCGAGGCGGAAACCACGGGCAGCCAGTCCGCCTTGTTCCAGCTGGTGCGGCGGCCGAGATGGGTCAGCTGGATCATCACGGCGGCACCGTGTTCATGACAATCGTCGGCAAGTTCGCGCAGCCAGGGCACGATCTCGTCCTTATAGGCATGAAGATTGCCGAAGGCCGGCGGCGACTCGCGCGACACGACCGCCGATCCCGCCGTCATCGTCAGGGCGATGCCGCCCTTGGCCTTCTCCGCATGATAGAGCCGGTAGCGCGTCTTCGGCATTCCGTCTTCCGAATAGGCCGGCTCGTGGCTGGTCGACATCAGACGGTTTTTCAGGCGCAGATGTTTCAGCTGATAGGGTTGCAGAAGCGGATCGGCATGTGAGGACAATGGTCTGGGTTCCCGTTGTTTTGGGTGATCCTACAACGGGCTTTTCTCGACGGGTTTCTCCCACGCGACTTAAAGTGGTGCGGATTCGTCAGATGCGCATCGCAGCCCGTCCGGCCTTGCGATTTCAGTGCAAAGCGTACCGGCATTCACAACCGCTTGATCGCAAAGAAATTCCCTAAATCCGCTCCGCCGCGCCGCGTCTACATCCTGGATGAAAATTTTTCATGCCATGTTTCGCATGGATGCAACCAACAGCGGAGAGATCGTCCCGATGATCAGTGAAATCACCTGCCCTGACAACAAGAGCGCTCTGTGCGCCGACATCATGAGCGGCCTGCCGGAATGGTTCGAGGAACCGGACGGCATTGCCGCCTGCGCCGATCTGGTGACGGGGCTGCCCGTTCTCGCCCATACGGACAGCGGAACCTGCACCGGCTTCATCGCGCTCAAATACCACCCGCCAGCGGCGGCGGAAATCCTTGTGATCGCCACACGCCGGGAATTCCATGGCCGGGGGATCGGCCGTTCCCTCCTCCAGGCCGCCGAAGCCCATGCGCGCCAGTCCGGCTGTTCCCTGCTGACGGTCAAGACGCTGGCGCCGCGCGGTCGGCATGAACCGCATCTCGACAGCACACGCGCCTTCTATGACCGCAACGGTTTTCTCAAGGCGGAAATCTTCCCCACATTGTGGGCGGAAGGTCATCCGTGCCTCTTTTTGGTCAAACCGCTGCATTAGGCGATCACCGCAAATCTCCTGTCCGGAGCCGGTTTTGTTCGCTCCATCGTCATGCTACCGCGCTTCTACCGTGTTGATGAAATACGATGCGGCTTGGAATTGTTCTGACAACCGGTGTATAGGCAGGTCCGGCAGGGCCTTGCCCGCATGCTAAAGCCCGCATTGTAAGGAAAGACGCGCGTCGACATGACCATAGCGAATTCGCAGAAAATCACCGCATGGGAAGATATCACGGCTGCCGTGAACAATTTTCATCTCGCCGCGCTTCTGGGCTGGCAGGACGTGGCGCAGCGCTACCGGCGCTCCAGCGTGGGCGCCTTCTGGCTGACCATCAACATGGGCGTGCTCATCGGCGCCCTGGGCCTGATATTCGGCACCATTTTCCGCTCGCCCATGTCCGAGTTCCTGCCCTTCATCTGCGTCGGCCTCATCATGTGGGGGTATTTTTCGCAGCTGATCAACGAGGGCTGCCTCAGTTTCATCTCCAATACCGAGACGATGCTGCAATTGCCGCTGCCGTTCTTCACCTATATCCTGCGCACCTGGTGGCGCAACTCGATCATCCTGTTCCACAACATCGTCATTTTCCCCATCGTGCTGCTGCTGTTCGGCAAGTTCATGGGATGGACCGCCCTGCTGGTCTTCCCGGCGTTCGTTCTCGTCTCGCTCAACCTTCTGTGGATGATGGTGGTGCTGGCGGTGGTGTGCACGCGCTACCGCGACCTGACGCAGATCATCCAGAACGTCATGCAGGTCGGCATGTATGTGACGCCCATCATGTGGCAGCCGCACCAGCTGCCGGCGGACAAATCCATGCTGATGCTGGATCTCAACCCGTTCTATCATCTCATCAGCGTGGTCCGCGAGCCGCTGCTCGGGCAGACGGGCACCGCGCTCAATTGGGGCGTGGTCGCCGGCATGGCCATCATCGGATGGGTCATCGCCCTGCTCTTCCTCAACCGCTACCGCTCGCGCATCACCTATTGGCTCTAAACCCTTTCGGCACGCCCACCATTTTCCTGCGAAGGCCAACATGACTTCTATGATACTCGATAACGTCACTGTGGATTTTCCGATCTACAATGCGAAAAGCCGGTCCCTCAAGAACCAGGTCATGAGTCTGGCGACGGGCGGCACCATCGGCTCGAACGCCGAAGGCCATGTGATCATCCGCGGCCTGGAATCGATCAGCCTGAGCCTGAACGACGGCGAACGGCTCGGCCTGATCGGGCACAACGGCTCGGGGAAAACCACGCTCTTGCGCGTGATGAGCGGCGTGTACTATCCCTCCGGCGGGCGCATCGCCATCAACGGCAAATGCACCTCGCTGATCAACATCTCGCTGGGCATCGATGCGGAAGCCACGGGGCGGGAAAACATCCGTATCCGCGGCGCGCTGCTCGGCTTTTCCAAGCGCGAGATGGCCGCCAAACAGGCGGAGATCGAAGAATTCTCCGAGCTCGGCAACTTCCTCGACATGCCGGTCAGGACCTATTCGACCGGCATGCAGCTGCGCCTGGCCTTTTCGATCTCAACCGTCATCCAGCCGGAAATCCTGATCATGGACGAATGGCTGGCAGCGGGCGACGAAAGCTTTCAGAACAAGGCCAATGAGCGCCTGCACGACCTCGTCAACAAGACCAAGATCCTGATCATCGCCAGCCACTCCAGACAGTTGCTCCTCGCCAATTGCAGCCGTATCGTCTGGCTCGAGCATGGCAAGGTCAAGATGGATGGAGATGCCGAAACCGTCGCGAATGCGTATTTCGGCCACCAATAGCGCAAAGCGCGAAACATGCTGGAGACATCCGGGTAGCTCTTGACCCGCGCGGAAGGACAATGCCTCCTGACATGAAGCTGTCAGGAGGCCTGTTGTATGCGGGACCATCGCGCTGAAGGATCCATTCCATGCATGACACAGACATGAACCGCCTTTTCGAGAGATTATGGCGCGGTGAAGCGGCCATGGAAGAATGGAGCGCAGCCGTTGCCGGCGGTTCCGCGCAGGCCGTCTGCGACGAGATGATTGTTGTCTCCACGCATTACGTCGTCGGCAACGTCACGGCAATCCGCACCGGCGCCGGGCTGGTGCTCATCGACACGGGCGGCCGGGAGACCGCGCGGGAAACGCTCGACGTCATCCGCCGCTGGGACAGCAGCCCGGTCCACACGGTCATCTATACCCACGGCCACATCGACCATACCTGGGGTGCCCGCCTCCTGGACGAGGAGGCCGACGCCAACGGTGTTGCCCGCCCGCGGATCGTTGCACACCGCAACGTCTTGCAGCGCTTCGCACGCTATGACCAGTCGCAGGATCTGAACAGTCTCGTCATGGGACGCCAGTTCAACAAAGCCGGCTATGTCTTCCCCGGCGAGCACCGGCGCCCCGATGACGTTTATGACGATCGGCTCAGCCTCGATATCGGCGGCCTGCGCATGGAACTGACGCACGGGCGCGGCGAAACGGACGATGCAACCTTTGTCTGGCTGCCGCAGAAGAAAATTCTGGTCAGCGGTGATTTTGTCATTTGGGTGTTCCCGAATGCCGGCAATCCACGCAAGGTGCAGCGATATCCGCAGGATTGGGCGTCAACGCTGCGAAACATGCATGCGCTCGAACCCCACATCCTGGTTCCCGGCCATGGACCGGTCGTTACGGGCGCCGCGCGCGTGGCGCAGATGCTGGATGACGCTGCCAGTGCCCTGGAGAGCCTTGTCCGCCAGACACTTGAGCGGATGAACAGGGGAGACACGCTGAATTCAATCCTGCAGAGTGTCCAGGCGCCCTCGGAGCTTCTCGCCAAACCCTATCTTCTGCCGAAATACGATGATCCCGCCTTTGTCGTGCGCAGCGTCTGGCATCTTTATGCCGGCTGGTTTGACGGAAACCCCGCGCATCTCAAGCCGGCGGCTGACCGGGACCTCGGCCGGGAAATCGCGCACCTTGCAGGCGGCGTCGAAAACGTGACGCAACGAGCCGCGGCGCTGCGGGCCGCGGGCCAGGCGCGTGTGGCCGCACACCTGATCGAATTTGCCGTGGCGGCCGCGCCGCAGGACAAGGCGGTTCACCGCGTGCGTGCGGCCATCTATGCCGACTGCATCGTCGAGGAGACCTCCTTGATCGGCAAGGCGATCCTGGCCTATTCGCAGCGCGAGTCCGAAGAACACCTGCAATAGCAGGCTCAGGCGGCAAAGCGCCGGGCCTTGCATGCTTCGTCGGCACAGGGCCGGGATGGCCCCGATCCAACCATTCTTATCTGGCTTTGTTTCTCCTGCTGGCAGGTGTGCACTCCGCCGCTTGCAGACGCCTGTGCGACCGAAGTAGGGACATCGTCGTCACCTTGATTTCCTTGTGTAACAGTTGTTGGATACTTCCGGGATATTGGAGGAAAAAAGCAAATGACAAAGCACAAGTCATCATCTTCAGCATCGTCGAACGAGATCACAACCGATCAATACTATGATCGCGGTGATTCCGTGAAGGTCAGATGGCCCTTTGGCATCGAAGTAATCAGGATCCATATTCCACGTGACTGTCATTATAAAGTAAAACTGGCACCCACCGACGAGAACGAATACAACGTCGACGTCATCACCAGCCGCGGGCTGACACGCGCCGAAAAAGATTGCATCGCAACCGCCTATTATGAAACGACGCCCTTTGTCCTGGAGTCCGACATCACGTTCGTGGTTGCGCAACGCGGCTTTACCGATGGTGTACCCGATGCGGAGTGGACGACCAACAGCGGCCCGAGTTTTTGACCTGATCCGCGACGCCCCGGACTTTCCCCCTCTTTCCGCCCGGGGATGACCGCTATTGTTCTGGTATTGCCAGCGGCATCCACGCGGATGATGACGGGTCTGATCCCCGGAGCCTCATTCTGCCATCGCCGCGTTCAGCAATCCTTGGATCAGCCTGGAGTTCACACCATCAGGATTGTGCAGACCGTAATGATCATACCATTTCTGGGGCGCTTCAGGGTGCGGCCCGACCAAAGTCGCGCTGCCTTTGCCAAATGCGTAACGAGCGGCCGCCAGATCGCCATTTTGATAATGGGCAAGTTCCCGGAAACCTGAATTCGCATGATTTCTGGGCAGATGCGGACCATCCTGAAAATATGTCCACAATGACGCCCCTGCCCATTGAACCGGCACCACGTGATCGCCGATATCGGACACGGAAAACCCCGGCCTCCCGACCTCGGAATCCGTTTCTCCTTCGACGATGTCAAAGCCCAAATCCGTACCGAGATACGCGCCCATGCAAATTCCAAAATACCGGCCGCCTTTGGATACAAAATCCCGGACGGCCTGGATGCCCGCCTTGCCCAGGCTTCTCCTTGCGCCGTCAATGTCCTGTCCGCCGCCGGGTTGTACATATAAGGAAGCTCCAATGAAACTGGATGGCACAAGCTTCAGCTGCTCATTGGGGCCGATGAATTTAACATCAAAATGGAAGGTGCTGTTCCTCAGGGCTTCGGCGGCCGCCGATGAACAATCATCACAACCGGCAGGCCCGCGATATACGAGCGCAACGGCGGATTGCGATGCATTGGCGGGAGCATTCAACACGAGAAAACATGCGAGAAGTGCGTATTTTGCGGCGCTGAACATCAGAACAATTCCTTTAGAGTGATGCGGTGCGATCTACCCTAAATCGAATTGCGGTTTAATTTTGAGAAGGAACCAGCCAGCGCAAGCTGCACGGAGTGACGACGCCTAGAGCCTTTCCTGCTTAAATAGAAACAGTTCTGTTTCTATTTAAGCAGGAAAGGCTCTAGAACCTCAGGCCGGCCTTTGCATTGAAGCCATGACGAATGGCGCCGCCTTCTCCAAGCGTGGTGTTGTAGGCAAGGCCGAGATTCAGCCCCTGGTCGAGGACCACGTCGAAACCCAGGCCCAGTCGGACTGCGTTGCGAACCGTGCCATCCCCCTTGAGGCTGAACAGCGGGCCGCCGGACCAATCGATATAATTCAGGTCAATGTCGCTCGCATTCGCCATGTCGTAGCGCCATTCGGCTTTCAGGTTCGGCGTGAACGTGTAGCCGGTGAAACGATAGGTATAATCCGTCTCAAAACCCACGACGGCAACGAGTGAATTCACCGTCTGGTTGCCGAAGCGCAGGCTGTTCGATCCGCCATCCCTTTCGTTGAAGGCATCGAGTTTCGTCCAGGATGCGTCCATCCCGACATAGGGGGTGAAGTAGAGGGCATCCCGGCTTATTTCATAACCGGCCTTCACGCTGCCGAACACCTGCTGCCCATCGCGGGAACCATTGGCGAAACCGCCATCTTCCGTCAGATAGCGCTTGCTGTCGAAGGAAAGCGCGCCATAGCCGAGCACGGCTTCAAGATAGGTGTTCCTGATCGGCCGCCAGCTGGCATAGGTTCCGATGCTCCAGCTTTCACCTTCGCTGCGCGTACCATTGCTGCCGATATCCGTCCTGTCCCCGCCGTAACCAAGGCCGATACCGGCGGTCAACCGTTCGTTGAAACGGTAATCCAGCCCGGCACTCACACCGGAGGTTGTAAAATCTCGGGCCGATCCGGAGGATTTGCCGGATGTGTCGCCAATGTCGACCTGACCGGCCGTCCAGACGCCGAAGCGGGATGGAACGGGCTTTTCCGCGACCACTCTGTTGAATGGCTCGGCAGGCCGGGTCCGTCTCGGCTCGGTGAAAAACCCGAGCGGCGTTGCGTCAGCCGGGTCGCGCCGATCCTTTGCCCCGTCGTCACTGCGTGGCGTGTTCAGGCTGATGCCCTGGCTGGACTCGTTGCCGCCGCCCCGGCGCAGCTGGCGCAACCGGTCGCCATAATTCGACAGCTGGGCATCGGCAAACCGGCGCGCGCCTTCCGCCTGGGCGTTGACGATACCGATGACTTCCACGTCCTTTGATGGGTCGGCCCTTGCCATCACCGTAATGGTAACATTGGCGGGCGCCGATGTGGTGAAGGCATTGCCAAGGGTATATCTGACAGTAGCGACACCGCTGAACGTGGCGGCGGGCGTAAAATCCAGCTGGAAAGCCCGGCTGCCGCCGTCGCCGCTGTCGCGAATGGTTGCGGTGCCTGACCCCGATGGACTGAGCGACACCATGGCTGCCGCGGTAAACGGACCGCCGGTTGCGCCTTCTGTCAGCTTTACCATCACCGGCGTTCCCGCCCTTGTGGTGACGGAATGGGCCGCCGCCACCGGCAGCGGATTGACCGTCAGCGTGATCGTGGCTGGCGGCGACGTTCCGAACACGTTGCTCAGGGTATAGCCAATGCTGACCGCGCCTGACGCCCCGGCTGGCGGCGTGTAGATGATATTGGTGCCCGACACGGTCGCACTGCCAAAAGCCGGAGGGGTAACAATGGCCGCGCCTGTGAAGGGGCCGCCGGTGGCGCCCGCCGCCGTGTCAATGGTGGCGGCATTTCCAGCCATCGTTGCAGCGCTATGCGCAGCGGCGACCGGGACAGCCAGCGGCGATACGGTAATGGTGACCGTCGCCGGGGCGGAGGTGCCGCCGGGCCCGGTGGCGCTGTAGGTGAAAGTATCGGTGCCGAAGAAATTTGCGGCCGGGGTATACACGGCGTTAAGACCGTTCACGGCCACCGCGCCATGGGAAGGCGCGCTGGTGACGGCAATGGAGGTTATTATACCGCCATCGTTGACAGTCACGGGAATGGTGACGGCTTGGTTGGCCAAGGTTGCGGCGGCATCGTTGACCGCAACCGGCGCGGCCTGATTGATTACCAACATATAGGCCTGAAGGGTGAAACTCTGACTGTCGGTGGCGGTTACAGTGAAATTGTACGTCCCAGCCGCATCCGGTGCACCAGACAAAACGCCCGCACTACTTAACGTCATGCCGTTTGGCAAGCTCCCGGATGTGATCGCAAACGAATAGGGTGCGGTCCCACCTGACGCCGTCATTGTCTGCAAATAGTTGACGCCGCCTTTGCCGCTGGGAAAGGTTGAAGGCGCCAGGCTGATGATGCCAGCGGGTCTGACAACAAGGATGTAACTATTCGTTACAGAGAACGGCGCGCCGGGGCCCGTGCTGCTATCCGTCGCCCGCACGCTGAAAGGGAAAGTACCGCTGACGGTTGGCGTTCCCGTTAGGGCTCCCGTCGCAGCGTTGAGTGTCATGCCATTGGGAAGTGAGCCAGCCGCGATCGAAAAGGTATAGGGGGCTGTGCCACCACCGGCAGAGAATGTTTGGCTGTAAACGGAACCAGAACTGGCATCCGGCAGCGACCCTGCCGGACTCAACGTCATTGTTGGTGGTGAGACCGTCACGGTAACCGTGGCTGGAGCCGACGTTCCATCCAGGTTGGTGGCGGTATAGGTGAAACTGTCAGGTCCGGTATAGCCGCTTGCCGGTGTGTAGGTGATCGACATTCCGGATGCTGTCGCAGTCCCATGGGCTGGAGCGCTTGCGATCGCCACTGATATCGCCGCGCCGCCGCCAATACCGAGTATTACAGGATTGGCAGCGCTGCCATAGCCGACGGTGACACTCACGGGAATTGCAATCGGCGCTGTCTGGGCCTGCGACAGGGCAGGCCAGAATACGGCCAAACAGACGAAGAACAGCCATGCCGCCAATAGTGTTGGGCGCGCACCACATACCTGCCGGTGGGGGACTAACCCCTCCGGCCAATTCGATCTCGGCATTGTTCCCCTCGCCCCACACCATTCCCGACGCAACCATCACCCGTAATGTGCGCCGTTCATCCCATCAATACGGCAGATGCCGTAGTTCCCGACTATTTTGACCGGAACCGGAGAGACCATGGTGTTGGCAGGCAGACTGCCAGCCGGAAATGCAATAGGGCAGCCGTTAGGCTGCCCTATTCTGCAATGATTTCAATCTTGAAGAGAAACCAAATGGTGCGGTCGAGAAGACTCGAACTTCCACGTCTTGCGACACAGCGACCTCAACGCTGCGCGTCTACCAATTCCGCCACGACCGCACTGTGGTAGAAGCCGAACGTGTCGGCTCGCGGCATGTAGCAAATGAATTTCAGTGAAACAAGCCCTGTCGGCAATAAACCCGAATGTTTTTCACAAAGCCGGGTGAAAGTTATGCCGCACCCCGCACACTGGAAATCTTCCAGGAAAAAGTCCATATGCGGCTCACCATCTTTATCCCAAGGGAATCGGCGCTTTGATGGCCGCAAACGGCCCCATCCGCCGTCATTCATCCGGGATGAAGCGACAGTCGAAAGTTTGGTTTCCGATCATGAAGAACAACCGCGACGATCTCGTCTCCGCGTTTTTTGCCCAAAGCGATTCCCCGAAAGTGGAGTGGCGCGTCGCCGATGGGCTGACCGATTACGATACCGCCCTCGCCTTCATGGAAGACCGCGTCGCGGCGATTCGCGCCGGCACGGCAAAGGAACTGGTCTGGCTGGTCGAACATCCGCCACTCTACACCGCCGGCACCAGCGCCAAGGACGGCGACCTTCTGGCCGTCGACCGCTTTCCCGTCTATGCCACGGGGCGCGGCGGCGAATACACCTATCATGGCCCCGGCCAGCGCGTGGCCTATGTCATGCTCGATCTGAAACGGCGGCGCGAGGATATCCGCGCCTTCGTGGCGGCGCTGGAGCAATGGATCATCGCCACGCTTGGCGCGTTCAACGTGCGCGGCGAGCGGCGCGAGGACCGCGTCGGCGTCTGGGTGACCCGGCCGGAGCGCCCGCCGCTGCCTGACGGGTCTCCCGCCGAAGACAAGATCGCCGCCATCGGCATCCGCCTGCGTAAATGGGTGAGCTTCCACGGCATCTCGATCAATGTGGAACCGGAGCTTGCCCATTTCGACGGCATCGTGCCGTGCGGTGTGCGCGGCCATGGCGTGACCAGCCTCGTCGATCTCGGCCTGCCCGTCGGCATGGACGATCTCGACCGGGCGCTGCGGGATGCATTCAAGCCTGTGTTCGGGCCGGTCGAGCGCTAGGGGATTTGGCAGAACGATGTGCGTGGTTCGACAAGCTCACCATGAGGGAGCTTGCTGGCTGCAATCAACCCACATCCCTCATGGTGAGCTTGTCGAACCACGCACTATGGTCATGCAACCAGATCAGGCAAACTCCATGATCACCGCATCCACGGCCAGACTGTCGCCCTGCTTGGCATTGATGGCCGATACGGTGAGATCGCGGTCGGCGCGCAGCACGTTTTCCATCTTCATGGCTTCGACAATCGCCAGCGTTTCACCCGCCTTCACCTCCTGACCCTCCGCCACGTTGATCGACACGATCAGGCCGGGCATCGGGCACAACAGCATTTTGGATGTGTCCGGCGGCAGCTTCACCGGCATCAGTTTTTCCAGCGCCGCCACATGCGTCTGCATGGCATGGCCGATCACCGACATGCCCTTCCAGTCGATGCGCACGCCGTTGAGCACCGGACGCAGCTGCGCCTTCACCGCGCGGTCGTCGATATAGCCGTCCCAGACCGCATCGCCGGGCCGCCAGTCGCTGCGGATGGTGATGGCTTCGCCGCCATGCAGCGACAGCTCGATCTTGACCGGCGGCTTGGCCACGCTGCGGAGAATTTTCACAGGCACGTATTCATCGTTGATCCGCACCTCCCATTCGGCGCGGATTCTGCCCGTATGCGGCCGCAGGCGGTCGCTGAGGCCGTCGAGGCGGCCCTTGCGCACCAGTTCCACCACAAGGGCAATGGCGGCCAGCACGTCCCTGTCGCCGGCCGTTGGTGCAATCGGATGGAAGCCGTCTGGAAATTCTTCCGCGATGAAGCCGGTGGACAGCCGCCCTTCGCGCCAGCGCGGATGCTGCATCAGCGCCGCCAGGAACGGGATGTTGTGCTCGATGCCGTCGACGACGAAGGTATCGAGCGCATCGGCCATGGCGTCGATGGCTTCCAGCCGGGTCGGCGCCCAGGTGCACAGCTTTGCCACCATGGGGTCGTAGAACATCGAAATTTCCGAACCTTCCGTCACGCCGGTGTCGTTGCGAATGATGGTTTTGCCGACCGGGCCTTCGCTCGGCGGGCGGTAGCGCGTCAGGCGGCCGATCGACGGCAGGAAATTGCGGTAGGGATCTTCGGCATAAAGGCGGCTTTCGATGGCCCAGCCGTTCAGCTTGACGTCCGACTGCTTCAGCGCGAGCTTTTCGCCCGCCGCCACGCGGATCATCTGCTCGACCAGGTCGATGCCGGTGATGAGTTCCGTCACCGGATGTTCCACCTGCAGGCGGGTGTTCATCTCGAGGAAATAGAAGTTGCGGTGCTTGTCGACAATGAACTCGACCGTACCGGCGCTCTGGTAGTCCACCGCCTTGGCCAGGGCCACGGCCTGTTCGCCCATGGCCTTGCGGGTGGCCTCGTCGAGGAATGGCGACGGGGCTTCTTCCACCACCTTCTGGTTGCGGCGCTGCACCGAGCACTCGCGCTCACCCAGATAGATGCAGTTGCCAAAACTGTCGCCCAGCACCTGGATTTCGATGTGGCGCGGCTCGACCACGAATTTTTCGATGAACACCCGGTCATCCCCGAAGGAATTGCGCGCTTCCGAGGTGGCGCGTTCAAAGCCGTCGCGCACTTCGCTCTCGTCCCAGGCGATGCGCATGCCCTTGCCGCCGCCGCCGGCGGAGGCCTTGATCATCACGGGATAGCCGATTTCACCGGCGATCTTTTCCGCATGCGCCGCATCGGTGATGATGTCGAGAAAGCCCGGAACCGTGTTCACCTTGGCGGCATTGGCGAATTTCTTCGATTCGATCTTGTCGCCCATGGCGATGATCGCCCTGGGTTTCGGCCCGATGAAAACGATGCCCTGCTTCTCCAGTGCCTCGCAGAAAGAGGCGCGCTCGGACAGGAAGCCATAGCCGGGATGAACGGCCTCAGCGCCGGTCGCCTTGCAGGCGGCAATGATCTTGTCGGCGACGAGATAGCTCTCGGAGGCCGCCGCCGGACCGATATGCACCGCTTCGTCGGCCATATCGACATGGACCGCATCGCGATCCGCGTCGGAATAGACCGCCACCGTGGCGATACCCATTTTCCTTGCCGACTTGATCACGCGGCAGGCAATTTCCCCACGGTTGGCAATCAGGATTTTCTTGAACACTTTTATGGACCTCCCGCACAAAATGCGCCTCTGGTTCTATTGCCAATGGCTGATTTGCTCAACTGCTATTGTCGACGCTCTAATTGAAAGCAGGCCGGTTAATTGAAAGCGGGCTCCGGCGTTTTCTGCTTTTTCCCCTCGCGCCAGACCACATAGGCACCCGAGGCAATGATGATGGCGATGCCCAGCCATTTCGACGCGGTCGGAAACTCCTGGAATACGAACAGGCCGATGATGACGGCCATGACGATTTCCAGATACTGGAACGGCGCCAGCAGCGACGCCGGCGCAAGGCGCGAAGCCTGCACCACGAGGAGATGCCCGCCCGTGGCGATCGCGCCGATGGCAAACAGAAGGAACCAGGACATGCCGGTCGCGGGCGTGCCCAGCGTCATATCGCTGACACCGAAGGCCGCACCGAGGAACAGGGCAACGATCACGGTCACGGTGCCGCCGATGCCCGCATAGAGCTGCATGACCAGCGGCGTGTCGTGCACGCCCAGGCGGCGGTTGAGAACGAGATAGACCGCAAACAGCGCCGCCGTGCCCAGCGGCAGCAGCGAAACCCAGCCGAACAGCTCCCAGCTCGGCTGGATGACGATCAGTGTCCCGATGAACCCGACCGCAACGGCAATGCGCCGGCGCCAGCCGACGGTTTCCTTCAGCACCACGGCCGAGAGCAGCGTCAGCATCAGCGGCTCGACGAAAAACACTGCCATGGCATCGGCAAGCGGCATGTATTTGACGGCGGCAAAGAAGCACAGGCTGCCGATGCCCATCAGAAAACCGCGCAGCAGGTTGCCCCAGAGATTGTGCGGCTTGAGCGAGCGCATGCCGGTCAGCGCCACGATGATCAGCATGGTCAGGATCGTCTGGACGACGAAGCGCGACAGCGTCACCGTGGCCGGCGGCAGGCTGTCCACCGTCGACAGCCATTTGGCGATGGCATCCATCATCGGCAGGATAAACATCGCACCGGCCATCGTTCCGACGCCCCTCATTTGCGGCGAGGTTGTGTTTTCCATGGTGCGGCCTTTCCGGGACAAATGGCTCAGGTGGGGCCCCAGCCATATCGGCTCTGCGGAAAAAAGCAATCATCCGCATAATGCAAAATGGAAGCAAAATGCCGCCGGATTTGACTTTTCTGCTTCCAAATGGTGCAAAAGCTTTCGTCTACACTTTAAAAACAAGAAAAAGATGGAGAAAGCCATGAATTTCATCTCCAACATCATCACCGCCATGCCCGACACGGACACGCTGGGCGGCCGCCTTTCCCGCGCGCGCGATGCCAAGTCGATGACGGTGGCGCAGCTCGCGGTGCGTGTCGGCGTCAAGCCGGAAACCATCGCCGCCTGGGAATCCGACCGGTCGGAGCCCGGTGTCCACCGCCTGTTCATGCTGGCCGGATCGCTCGGAGTCACGCAGACCTGGCTCATACACGGGGTCGGACAATCGCCCGACGAGAGCGACACGGCGGACGAAAACCGCCTGCTGAAAAGCCAGATCGCCAATCTCAAGGCTCTGCACCAGGAGCTGGGCGAGCGGATCGAAGAGCTCGAAAAAGCCGTGTCGCGCCTCAAAGCCGCTTGAAACTTGGGTTTTAACCGCATAGTTCTGTGGTGAACCCCGGAACAGATCACGAACGCCCATCGCGTTTCCCGGCGAAGCATGTCAAGATTGCCGGTGATTCGCAGCCCCTGTAGCATTGGCCAAAATACGATATGGATGACAATAACGACCTCTTTTCAGCGGTAGTCAAAACAGCCCGGGAACGCCAGGCAGCGGTGGACCAGACCCGGGTCGAACCCGCCGCGACGCCGGTGGCACCGCCTGTGAAAATCGCGCCGGTTGCGGCCGCGAAGGCCCCGGCGCGGGCCGCCCCCGACAGCAGCGGCGGCTACAATGCGGCGCAGATCCAGGTTCTCGATGGTCTCGAACCCGTTCGCCGCCGTCCGGGCATGTATATCGGCGGCACCGACGAGCGGGCGATGCACCATCTCTTTGCCGAAGTCATCGACAACTCGATGGACGAGGCGGTTGCCGGGCACGCCAACTTCATCGATATCGAACTGGACGAGAACGGCTATCTCTCGGTCACCGACAACGGCCGCGGCATCCCCGTCGATCCGCATCCCGATCCCAAGCAGCTCGGCAAATCCGCGCTCGAAGTGATCATGACCACCCTGCATGCGGGCGGAAAGTTCGATTCCGACGTCTATGAAACATCGGGCGGCCTGCATGGCGTCGGCATATCGGTGGTCAATGCCCTTTCCGATCACGTGGAAGTGGAAGTTGCCCGCAACCGGCGCCTCTACCGCCAGCGCTTCTCGCGCGGCCATCCGCTCGGACCGATCGAGGATGTCGGCGAGGTGCACAACCGTCGCGGCACGCGCACAACTTTCCACCCGGACCCGGAGATTTTCGGTCAGGGCGCGAAGTTCGACCCCGCACGCCTTTTCAAGATGGCCCGGTCAAAGGCCTATCTGTTCGGCGGCGTTGAAATCCGCTGGAACTGCGCACCATCCCTGCTCGACCCGAAGGACCCGACGCCCGACAAGGCGGTGTTTCATTTCCCCGGCGGTTTGAAGGATTATCTGGCTGCTTCGCTCGGCAAGGATTTTCAGGTCACGCGCGACATGTTTGCGGGCAGGACGGAAAAATCCAGCGGCCATGGTGCGCTGGAATGGGCGGTTGCCTGGTATGGCGGCGACGGCTTTGTCCATTCCTACTGCAACACGATTCCCACAGGCGAAGGCGGCACGCATGAGGCGGGCCTGCGCATCGCCCTCACCCGCGGCCTGAAAGCCTATGCGGAACTGACCGGCAACAAGCGCGCCTCGATCATCACCACCGATGACGTGATGATCTCGTCGGCGGCCATGCTCTCCGTGTTCATCCGCGAACCGGAATTCGTCGGCCAGACCAAGGACAAGCTTGCCACGGTCGAAGCGCAGCGCATTGTCGAAAATGCCATCCGCGATCCATTCGATCATTGGCTTGCCGCCTCGCCGCAGGAAGCATCGAAGCTGCTGGACTGGGTGGTGGAGCGTGCGGACGAGCGCGTCAAGCGCCGCCAGGAAAAGGAAGTCAACCGCAAGTCGGCGGTGCGCAAGCTGCGCCTGCCGGGCAAGCTGGCCGACTGCACCCAGACGGGTGCGCTCGGCGCCGAACTCTTCATCGTCGAGGGTGATTCCGCCGGCGGTTCGGCCAAGCAGGCGCGGGACCGCGCCACGCAGGCGGTGCTGCCGCTGCGCGGCAAGATTCTCAACGTCGTCAGCGCCGGGCGGGAAAAGATGACGGCCAACCAGCAGATCGGCGACCTGATCCAGGCGCTCGGCTGCGGCACGCGGTCAAAATACCGCGACGAGGATTTGCGCTATGACCGCATTATCATCATGACCGATGCCGACGTCGACGGCGCGCACATCGCTTCGCTGCTCATCACCTTCTTCTATCAGGAAATGCCGGAGCTGATCCGCAACGGCCACCTGTTCCTCGGCGTGCCGCCGCTCTACCGCATCGCCCAGGGTGGCAAGGTCGCCTATGCCCGCAATGATGCGCACAAGGACGAGCTCATGCGCACGCTGTTCACCGGCAAGGGCAAGATCGAAATCGGACGGTTCAAGGGCCTCGGCGAAATGCGCGCCGACCAGCTCAAGGAAACGACGATGGACCGCAAGAAGCGCACGCTTTTGCGGGTGCAGATCGACGAGGAGTGGATCGAGGAAACAAGACTCGCGGTCGATGATCTGATGGGCACGAAACCGGAAGCCCGCTTCCGCTTCATCCAGGACCGCGCCGCGTTCGTGGAAGAGCTGGACATCTGATATTCAGCGATGAAACCTGTTTCAAATGGCGGTGCTTTGCATCGCCATTTTTTGTTTAATCCCTTTTCACCCCCCTCTGTCCTGCCGGACATCTCCCCCACAAGGGGGGAGATCAGCCTTCATGGCTGTCTTTGCACAATTTGAGATGTTGAAAATAGCGCGAAATCTTTGATGTCAATGTGATCTCCCCCCTTGTGGGGGAGATGGGCGACAGCCCAGAGGGGGGTGAAATAATCACCAGATTTCGCCTCGCTCAAAAAAAATCACGCCAACTTATCCACCGCGTCCCAACCCGAGATATTCTCATCCCTGTCCTTTCCGGCGGGAATGTTTCGGGAAACCTTCGAAAGTCAGCAGCAGTAGACGGAGCGGCGTCAATCGCACGATTGTCGGCAGGCGGCGTCACGCAGTCATTTGTGCGTTGTGCGAATACGATCAAGCATTTCAGTAATGATTTGATGCGGATTTGATTTTATTATGTAATTAACACCATCAATATAATCTATCGTGTAGTGATGATTTTCGTCATATTTATCGTATCCCAAATATTTCAATTCTGAAAATTCATCAGAAAAAGCAACTCCAAATACTTTCTTGCCATTGTCAAATAAAGAATATTTAACATTGCATAATTCATGAAAAACTTGCATGCGCACCAAACGAACGCCTTGTGATTTTATGGAATTATCCTCATTAAGCCACGCATAGTGCGTATAGGTGTAGACATGATGGATATGATCGATATTCATCATGTCCTTTTCTTTGTAATTTGACCGAATATTTCTTTCAGCATCCTCGGTCAAACTGAGGTTTTTTACAATTTCCATAGAATATCAAACCTAATTTGTCTTAGGTGCTGGGCTCGTTGGAGGGCATATATAGCCAACTGGCATATTGAAATCCCCAAAACCACCAACTGGTGTTGTATACATGCAATTTACTCGGCCGTTTGTCCCGGTATAGCTCCCTTGAAGAGTGCCAGCAAAAGCAATTCTTGCGCCCTCGAGGGCTGACTTTGCACTGCCCGTTGGCCCGCCTGTTCCCCAATGATCTTTTGAATCGTAGGTTCCCGATCGGCCGGGAGCGCCGCCCGACACCATATCCAGTTCTGCCTCAGTCAATTCACGCATGGCATTTCCTTTCGCAAAAGTTCAAAACAGGATGGGTGTCGCAATCAAAATATGACTGAAATTATCAGTTTTAAAAATTCGCAATCCTACCTAGGAAGGGCGAACCGCGCGCAACGGTTCTGCAAGAGTAATGTGGGTCTTCACTCCCCTCTGGGCCGCAGGAAGATAGTGCGTGGTTCGACAAGCTCACCATGAGGGAAGTGATTTGGTTGCAATGCCAATCACAAACGTTGCAGGATGTAACGCCCTGCAGCCCTCCACCTCCCTCATGGTGAGCTTGTCGAACCACGCACCATGGCTCTGCCATCCACCCATCAAACAAAAATCCCACCAACTTATCCAACACGTCCCATCCGCGCTTATTCTTCTCGTGTCCTTTCCGGCGGGAATGCTTCCGGAAACTTTCGCAAGTCGGGAAAGGATCGGCGCTTCGGCCTGTGGGAGAACCCGCAGGTCGGGCAGGTTTCGCTGAAGCTGTTATTTCATCTGGTCCAGCAGCCAAATGAAGGGGCAGAACAGGCAAGACCTGAAATCGCCGGGGCGGGTGGTCCCAGGATCGCAAGCATCGCATACCGCATACCCCAAGACCCGCGCTCCAAGGACCGCCCGTCATTCCTATCTTTCAATAGCCAGACGCAAATGCGGGCGTGGCGACGGGGAAACACTGCCTCGCATTCACGCAAACAAAAAGGGCACCGTTTCCGGCGCCCTTCTGATGCGATAATGACGCTGTCCTAGATGTGCAGCGCGTGGCCCAGCGCCTTGAGCGCGGCTTCCTGAAACCCCTCGCCCTGCGTCGGATGCGCGTGGATGGTTCCGGCGATATCTTCCAGCCGCGCGCCCATTTCCATGGCCAGCGCAAACGAAGCCGACAGTTCGGAGACGCCATGGCCGACGGCCTGAATGCCGAGGATCAGGTGATTGCTGGCGGCAGCCACCACCCGGACAAAGCCTTCCTCGCCTTCCTTGGTCATGGCGCGGCCATTGGCGGCAAAGGGAAACATCCCGATCTTGACCTCATGCCCGGCCTGCTTGGCCTCATCCGGCGACAGGCCCACCGTGACGATTTCCGGATCGGTGAAGCAGACAGCGGCAATGGCGCGCTTGTCCCAGCTGCGGTTCTCGCCCGCGACGATCTCGGCAACCATCTCGCCCTGCGCCATGGCGCGGTGCGCCAGCATGGGCTCGCCGGTGACATCGCCGATGGCATAGACGCCGCGCATCGAGGTGCGGCACTTGTCATCGATGCGGACAAAGCGGCCATCCATGTCGATGTCGATCTCTTCCAGCCCCCAGCCCGACGTGACAGGCTTGCGCCCGACTGTCACCAGAATCTTGTCGGCGGCGATGCGCTCGTCCTTGCCGTCGGCGGTTTCGATCAACAGCGCATCGCCCTTGCTGCTGACCCCCTTGGCCTTGGCGCCGGTCAGCACGGTGATGCCGAGCGTGTTCAGGTGCTTGACCACCGGGCGGGTCAGCTCCGCATCATATTGCGGCAGGATTTTCGGCTGGGCTTCGACCACCGTGACCTTGGAACCCAGCTTGGCATAGGCCGTGCCGAGCTCGAGCCCGATATAGCCGCCGCCGACCACGACGAGCTTTTCCGGGACGTCCGGCAGCGAAAGCGCTTCGGTCGAGGAAATGACATTGCCGCCGAACGGCAGCGACGGCACTTCGACCGGCGCCGAACCCGTGGCGATGACGACGTTTTCGGCGCGGATGATCTGCAGGCCGGTCAATGTTTCCACCTCGATGGTCTTGCCATCGCGGAAGCGGGCCTTGCCGGTGACGATCTTGACGTTTGCCTTCTTCAGCAAACCGGCAACGCCGTTGTTGAGGCGGCTGACGATGCCGTCCTTCCAGGCGATTGTTTTGGTGAAATCGATGGCCGGTTCGGCAACCGAGATGCCGAGCGGCGTCTGCCGGGCGGCGAAATGCGCGACCTTGGCGAATTCATCGGCCGCGTGGATCAGCGCCTTCGACGGAATGCAGCCGACGAGCAGGCATGTGCCGCCGACCTTCGCCGCCTCGACGATCACCGTATCGACATTGAGCTGTCCGGCGCGGATGGCGCAGACATAGCCGCCGGGGCCAGCGCCGATGACCAGCAGCTTGCAGGAAATATCTTTCATCGGATCAACCCTCCACGAATATCAGCGCTGGCGTTTCGAGCAGCGTCTTGATCCGCTGAATGAAGACTGCGGCGTCCCACCCGTCGATCACGCGGTGATCGAAGCTTGAGGACAGGTTCATCATCTTGCGCGGTATAAACGCCGCGCCATCCCACATGGGCCGTGTCATCATCTTGTTGACGCCGATGATGGCGACTTCCGGATAGTTGATCACGGGGGTGGTGACGATACCGCCCATGCTGCCCAGCGAGGTGATGGTGATGGTCGAACCGGTCAGTTGCTCGCGCGTTGCCGTGCCGGTCTTGGCCGCTTCGGCTAGAAGATTGACTTCCGCGGCGCAACCCCAGAGATCGCGCGCTTCCGCATGCTTGACCACGGGAACCACGAGGCCGGACGGCGTCTGCGCCGCTATGCCGATATGCACGCCGCCATGCTGGTGGATGATGTTGGCATCGTCGTCGTAGAGGGCGTTCAGCTGCGGCTGCTCGGCAATGGCTTTCACCATGGCGCGCATCAGGAACGGCAGCAGCGTCAGCTTCGGCTGGTCGGCACGCTTCTTGCCGTTGAGCAAAGCGCGCAGTTCTTCCAGCGACGTGACGTCGATCTCCTCGACATAGGTGATGTGCGGGATGTGCGATTTGGCAATCGCCATCTTTTCCGCAATCTTGCGGCGCAGGCCCACCACCTTGATTTCCTTGACCGACGTATCAGGCGCAAGACCGGAGACCACGGGCTTTTGCGCGCCGCGGGCAAAGAAGGTGTCGAGATCTTCATGGGTGATGCGTCCGGCCGGACCGGTGCCGGTCACCTGGCGCAGGTCAACACCTGCCTCCCGCGCCCGCAGGCGCACCGCCGGCGGGGCCAGCGGCTTGTCGCCCTCGGCGCGCGGCGCACCGATGCCAAGCGGCACGGATACCGGCGCATGCACAACCGGGGCTGCGGCCTTTTCGGGCTTTGCAGCCTTGATCTCCGGCTTTGGCTCTGCCTTGGCGGGCTGGGGTTTTGGTTCTTCAGCCTTGACCGGCTTCGCCTGTTCCGCAGCGGGGGCATGGCCCTCGCCTTCGACCTTCAGGCGGATGATCGGCGAACCGATGGCGATCACCTGCCCGATCTCGCCGCCCAGCCAGAGGATTTCGCCGTCGACCGGGGATGGAATTTCCACGGTCGCCTTATCGGTCATGACGGCGGCGAGGATCATGTCCTCGCGCACGAGATCACCGACCTTCACATGCCATTCGACGAGTTCGGCTTCTGCAACGCCTTCACCGACATCCGGCAGCTTGATGACAAATTCACCCATCGTCTGCTCCTACCCTTCCAGCGTTTCAAGGAATGCACGGCCAACGCGCGCGGGACCGGGGAAATAGTCCCACTCCTGCGCATGCGGATAGGGCGTATCCCAGCCCGTCACCCGCGCCACCGGCGCTTCCAGATTGTAGAAGCAATGCTGCTGGACCAGTGCGGCGAGTTCCGCGCCGAAACCGGAGGTCAGCGTTGCCTCATGCACGATGACGCAGCGGCCCGTCTTGGTGACGGATTCGACGATGGTTTCCAGATCGAGCGGCAGCAGCGTGCGCAGATCGATGATCTCCGCATCGATACCGGTTTCCTCGGCGGCAGCTTCCGCCACATAGACCATGGTGCCATAGGCAAGCACGGTCAGTTGTTTGCCCTCGCGGCGCTTGATGGCCTTGCCCAGCGGCACCGTATAGTGCCCGTCCGGCACCTCGCCCAGCTCATGCTTCGACCACGGCGTCACCGGACGGTCATGATGGCCGTCGAACGGGCCGTTATAGAGCCGCTTCGGCTCAAGGAAGATTACCGGGTCCGGGTCCTCGATGGATGCAATGAGCAGGCCCTTGGCATCGTGCGGATTGGATGGCACGACGACCTTCAGACCGGATACGTGCGTGAACAGCGCTTCCGGGCTCTGGCTGTGGGTCTGGCCGCCGAAAATGCCGCCGCCTGCCGGCATGCGGATGACGATCGGCGAGGTAAAGCCGCCATTGGACCGGTAGCGCAGGCGCGCCGCTTCCGAAACGATCTGGTCATAGGCCGGATAGACATAGTCGGCGAACTGGATTTCGACGCAGGGCTTCAGGCCGTAGGCCGCCATGCCGATGGCAGCACCGACGATACCGCCCTCGCTGATCGGCGCATCGAAACAGCGGGTCTTGCCGTATTTTGCCTGCAGGCCGTGGGTGCAGCGGAACACGCCGCCGAAAAACCCGACGTCTTCGCCGAACACGACCACGTTGTCGTCGCGTTCCATCATCACATCCATCGCGTCGCGGATGGCTTCAATCATTGTCTTACGCGGCATCGCTCACACTCCCGCCTGCTGGCGCTGACGACGCAGATGCGGCGGCATTTCCTCGTAGACACCTTCAAACATGTCGCGCGCCGACGGCTTGCCGCCCGCATGCAGCGTGCCGAAACTTTCGGCTTCCTTCTGGGCGGTGATCACGCTGTCGAGAATTTCCGCTTCGGCCTGGGTGTGGCGCTCCTCGGACCAGACGCCGCGCCCGATCAGATGGTTCTTCAGCCGCATGACGGGATCGCCAAGCGGCCAGGCATCGGATTCGGTCTTCGGCCGGTAGGCGGACGGATCGTCCGAGGTGGAATGCGCCCCGGCACGGTAGGTGACATATTCGACGATGGTCGGGCCGAGATTGCGCCGCGCCCGCTCGATGGCCCATTTGGCTACGGCGAAAACGGCGAGATAGTCATTGCCGTCAACCCGCAAGGCAGGCATGCCGAAGCCGAGGCCGCGCGCGGCGAAGGTGCCGGCACCGCCGCGGGCAATGCCCTGGAAGGTGGAGATCGCCCACTGGTTGTTGACGATGTTGAGGACAACCGGGGCCTTGTAGGTGGAGGCAAAGACCAGCGCAGCGTGGAAATCCGATTCCGCCGTCGATCCGTCGCCGATCCAGCCGGCCGCGATCTTGGTGTCCTTCTTGATCGCCGATGCCATGGCCCAGCCGACGGCCTGGATATACTGCGTCGCCAGATTGCCGGAGATCGAGAAGAACCCGTGTTCTTTCGAGGAGTACATGATGGGTAGCTGGCGGCCCTTGAGCGGATCTCTTTCGTTGGAATAGATCTGGCACATCATCTCGACCATCGGATAGCCGTCGGCGATAAGCAGACCGGCTTGACGATAGGTCGGAAAATTCATGTCGCCCGGTGACAGCGCCTTGCGGAAGGCGCAGCTCACGGCTTCTTCACCCAGATGCTGCATGTAGAAGGAGGTTTTGCCCTGCCGCTGGGCGATCTGCATGCGCGCATCGAAGGTGCGCAGCGTCATCATGTGGCGCAAGCCTTCAACCAGCTGTTCATCCGTCAGTTCGCCAGCCCAGGGGCCGACGGCTTCGCCATCGCGGTTGAGAACACGGATGATCGAAAACGCCAGATCGCGGATTTCCTCCGGATTGGCATCGACGGGCGGACGGCGCACCGAACCCGCTTCGGGAATGTTCACATTGGAAAAATCCGGCTCGCCGCCGGGACGCACGGCCGGTTCCGGCACGTGCAGGCTTAGTGGACCAAATTCACTCGTGGAATCATCGGGCATTCAGCAGACCTCCCAGTCACGCGACGTTTCCGCACTCTACCATGAAATATTAGGTCAGTAATACTGTCTTATTATTCCGCCCTGCTCTCCGGAAATGCCTGCAGACATCAATATCCGGCGGCAACAATATGAAATCTATGATCATTCCGGCGTGGCTTCGGGACCGGGCCACGGCGCTGCGCCGGAAAAAAGCAATTTTGCATCACGGAACACGCGGCCCGCATATTCATTCGTTCACACGGGCATCGGATTTTGTAATCAAATGCGCGCTCGTGGCGAAAAAAGCCGGGTCAGGCGGCGGCGGTGGCCAGGGCGTGGCTGCGCGCATTCTCCCGAATCGCTTCCAGATAAATCTTGCGCAGGAGCGACTGCATGCCGTCATTGGCCGCGGTAAGGTCGTGCGCCATTACAGGCTTTTCCGGCGCCAGACGCTCCATCATGCGGCGCGTGACTTCCTGCGGCCCGATGGCCAGCCGGCCATTGGCGACATCGCGCCAGGCATGCAGCGCGACGCGCAGCGGCTGGTGCGTGCTGTCGGGCAGTCCGGCGGCACTGAACAGCGCGCCGAGCGCCGCATCGCGGCCATCGATCAAAAGGTTGCGCACCCGGGCAAGGTTGTGCCCGGACAGCGCCACCAGAATCGCACCAAAAAAATCGATCTTGCCGGAGGCGACGATGCGGATGACAAAGGCGGTGGTCAGGTCGCCGCGCAGTTGCAAATGCTCGATCAGCGCCGGATATTGCGCTGGCGGTGTTTCGGCAACCAGACTGATCGAGGCCTTGACGCAGGCTTCACTGGTGATGCGCCTGGCACGGCGCTCGCCCATCAGGGCCATGACCATATCCATCTGGCACAGGGCTTCGGCCACCTTGATCGCCAGCGCATGGCGGCAATCGGCGGGCAAGCGGTCATCATCGGCGAGCAGCGACCGGATATCGGCGACATGACCAAGGCGCTCGACCAGACGACGGAAACTGATATCGGCAATCTCGGCGCGGCTGTTGGCCAGCAGTTCGAGAATGGCAACCGGTTCGGCGATCTCGATGAGAGCGGCACTGACGGCAAAGGACACCTTGGCCCTGCCCGCAATCACCCTCTGGCTTTCCGCGCAGCCGCCGGCAATGCAGTCGATCAGGTCGATATCCGTCAGCACCGTCGAGCGCGCCAGCATGTAGGCGGCGATTTCCGCCTGGTCGCGTGCCAGCCCGGCGACGATGTGAGCCGGCGCATGGGCGCTGGTGGAGAAAGCTTCGGCCAGGGTAAGGCGCACTTTTGGCGACGGGTCGTCCAGCAGCAGCGTCAGCGCCGCCTCCGCCGCACAGCGATCCTCGAAGGCGCGTCCGGTTTCGAGATAGACATGGGCCAGCGCGCCTGCGGCATGGCAACGCTGCGCCGCAGAAGCATGTCCGACCATCGCCAGATAATGCTGTATTGTCATGAATTTTATACCCCAAGCCCTTATTGCAGATAAGGCTAGCGGCAAAAGGTTTACGATCGGTTCACCATGTCGATTAACCATGTTCAATCAGTCACAAAGCAGAAGTTTATGCTGCTAGTGGAACGAATTTGACATTCGCATCCCATTTGACATCATCTGCCACATGCGAATGTCAAATTCAAAGTTCCACTAGAAACATAGACTTGCTAGTGGTCCTTTGATTCTGACATTTGCCTCAATGGCCTGTATCAACGGGATGCAAATGTCAGAATCGGACCACTAGGTTGCGAACCTGCCGAAGCCGACCTAGTCTTTTGCAAAAATTCGCATTGAGGAGACGCCAGCACATGGCCGGACTGTATCTGGAAGAATTCGAAGTCGGGCACGTGTTCAATCACAGCCTGCGCAAGACCATCACCGAGAGCGACAACATGCTGTTCTCGGTGATGACGCTCAACACGCAGCCGCTGCACATCGATTTCGACTTCGCCGCCAAGACCGAATGGGGCAAGCCGCTGGTCAATTCGCTGTTCACGCTCGGCCTGATGATCGGCATCTCCGTCAATGACACCACCATCGGCACGACGATTGCCAATCTGGGCATGACCGACGTGACCTTCCCCGCGCCGCTGTTTCACGGCGATACGGTGCGGGTGGAGACAACGGTGCTTTCAACGCGGCCGTCCCAATCCAAGCCGGATCGCGGCATCGTCGCGTTCGAGCACCGTGCCTACAATCAGAACGGTGTTCTCGTTGCCAAATGCACGCGCCAGGCGATGATGAAATCCCGGAGCGCTGCCTGATGCGCTCGCTTTTGTTCGTGCCGGGCGATTCGGAAAAGAAGCTGGAAAAGGGCCTCGCCAGCGGCGCGGATGTGCTGCTGATCGATCTCGAAGATTCGGTCAGCGCCGAGCGCAAGCCCGCTGCCCGGCAGATCGCGGCGGATTTTCTCAAATCGAACCGGGATAAAAGTGCGCCGCGCCTGTTCGTGCGCATCAACGATCTGGCAAGCGGCCTTGCCGATGCCGACCTCGGCGCGGTCATGTCGTCGCTGCCCCACGGCATTCTCCTGCCCAAATCCAACAGCGGCAAGGATGTGACGCGGCTGTCGGCCAAGCTGAACGTGCACGAGGCCCATGCGGACGCGGCGGAGGGCTCGACGCGGATTCTCGCCATCATCACGGAAACCGCGCTCGGCACCCTGTCGGCGGCCAGCTACCCCGATGCATCGGCACGGCTGATCGGTCTCACCTGGGGTGCCGAAGACCTGTCGGCGGTCATCGGCGCACGCGCGGTGCGCGATGACAACGGGCGCTATACCGACGTGTTCCGGCTGGCGCGGGCCCTGACCGTTCTCGGCGCTTCGGCCGCCGATGTCGCCGCCATCGATACGGTCTACATCAACTACAAGGACGATGCCGGGCTTGCCCGCGAATGTGCCGAAGCGGAACGCGACGGTTTTACCGCCAAGCTTGCGATCCATCCGGCGCAGGTCCCGGTGATCAACGCGGTGTTCACGCCCTCGGCCGAAGCGGTGGCACAGGCGCAGAAGATCATCCGGGCCTTCGCCGACGATCCCGCTGCGGGTGTCATCGGCATTGACGGGCTGATGTTCGACCGCCCGCATCTGCGCCGGGCGGAACGGCTGATGGGGCGGGTTTCGGCAACTTGAATCGGTCCGAGATGAGATCACCCCCCTTGTCGGGGAGATGGGCGGCAGCCCAGAGGGGGGTATTTGCAATGATATGTGCAAGCCCCCGCGAACACCTTCACCCCTCCCATTTCGGCCGGAACATCTGAAACGTTTCCGACACCGTGGCAAAGTCCATGTAGCCAAGGCGCGACACCGGCTGTGCCTTGGTCATGTCGACAAGGCCGTTGGTCAGGATCGCCTCGTCAATGTGAACGCCGACGACTTCGCCGGTGACCATCAGCGCCTGCACCGGATTGCCGTGCCGGTCGGTCGGGTGACGGATGTCGGTGACGACGCATTCCAGCGTTGCAAAGGCTTCGGCCACGCGCGGCGCGCCGATCAGGTTGCAATCGGCGGCATTGAGGCCGGCATATTCGAACTCGCTGACGCCGCGCGGCGCATTGACCGAGGTCTTGTTCATGGCCACAGACAGGTTGGCGCTGACGAGATTGGCGGCAAATTCCCGCGTTTCCTCGATGAAGGTGACGCTGTCCTTGCGCCCCTCCGAGGAAAACATGATCAGGCAGGGTTTCGTGCTGATCATGTTGAAGAAGGAATAGGGCGCCAGATTGATTTTGCCCTCCGCCGAACGGCTGGATATCCAGCCGATGGGACGGGGCGAAACGATGGCCTTCAAGGGATCGTGCGGCAGGCCATGGCCATCATCGAACTTGTAGAACATGGCGGCTCAGCCCTTCCACGGTCCGGCATATTCGGACAGGATATCCTTTACCTCCGGACGCGGGCGTTCCGGCACTTTCGTGTCGCAGCTGCCGATATGGACAAAACCCGCCACCCGCTCATGCGGCGCCAGCCCGAGCAGCGCCCGGCCCTTCTCATCGGATGAATACCAGTTGCTGATCCAGTTGGTGGCATAGCCGAGGCCGTTGGCCGCATGGACGAGGTTCATCGCCGCCGCGCCGGAGGACAGGAACTGCTCCCATTCCGGAATGTGATGATCGACCTTGGAGAAGATCACGCCGATGACCAGCGGCGCGCGGGCAAAGCGCTTCAGCTCCTGCTCACGCCGCTGTTCGGTCAGCGGCCCTTCCCGCTCCTCGGCCAGATCGGCGAGATATTTGCCGACCTCGACGCGCGCATCGCCGCGATACAGCACAAAGCGCCAGGGTGTCAGGCGGCCATGATCGGGCACGCGCGCGGCGATGCGGACCATGGTTTCGATCTCCGCATCGCTTGGTCCGGGAAGGCCAATGGCGGAAATGGGGGTTGAGCTGCGCTGCGACAGAAATTCAATGATGGGAGAAGGCATGAAACGGGGTACCAGATGCTGTTTTTCGAATGGGCGGACAATGTCGCTGTTTCACCGGCCGTGTAAAGTCATGATCGCGTGAAAAAGCCTTGAAATTGCCACCGGCTTCGGATCAAAACAGTGCATGGGCATATTCGACACTCAGAAAGCGGGCTTCGGCTCCGGCACATCCTGGATTTTGCCGGCGGCACTGGCAGCAACCCTGTTGACCACGGGCCTGCTGACCACCGGCGCCCGGGCGCAGGCGCTAGCACCCGACATCGCCACGCCCGATGTGGAATTGCCGTCGATCCCCAACCTCAACCAATATGCCAACCCGAAAGCCCCGGCCAACAATCCGCTTGCCACGGAAGCCGAGCTGGTCCTGTCGGCGAAACTGGCGGAAAACGGCGAAAACATCGGCCGCGGCCTCGTCTGGCGCGTGTTCTCGCCGGATGCCGATGCGGATGGCAAGCTGCCCCTGCTGGCAACGGCCAAGGGTGGCACGACCTCGTTCAACCTCGCCCCCGGCAGCTATCTCGTGCATGTGGCCTTCGGCCGGGCGGGCGCCACCAAGCGCATCACCATGACCCGCGCCAAGCGCAACGAGACGATGATTCTCGACGCGGGCGGCGTCAAGCTCAACGCGGTTCTGTCCGGCGGCGCGCGCATCCCGCAGGATCAGCTGCGATTCTCCATCTATGAGGATCACGAGGACGCCAGCGGCGAACGGGCGCTCATCATCCCCGACGTCAAGCCCGAAAGCGTCGTGCGGCTGAATGCCGGGACCTATCAGATCGTCTCCAATTACGGCACGGCCAATGCGGTCATCCGCGCGGATATCCGCGTCGAGGCCGGCAAGATCACCGAGGCCAATGTGGAGCATCGTGCCGCGCAGCTGACGATGAAGCTTGTGCGCGAGGCGGGCGGCGAAGCGCTTGCCGATACCGCCTGGTCGGTGCTGACGACCTCGGGCGACATCGTGCGCGAAAGCGTCGGCGCCTTCGCCTCCATGGTGCTGGCGGAAGGCGAATATGTCATCATCGCCAAGAACAAGGACAAGATTTACCAGCGCGATTTCAAGGTCGTTGCCGGGCGCAACCAGGATGTGGAACTTCTGGCGACCAACGGCGCCAGCGCCGCCTCCACCGCCAATCAGCCCGCCAGCGGCGACGATCCGCTGGACTGAGCCGCTGGACTGGGCCGCTGGACCGGGTCGCTGGACAGGGGCTCAGCGGCGCGTTGCGGCCGGAGCCAGCGCAAACACCGCGCCATACATATAATCCAGCAAATTCTTGCGGTCGGCCAGCGGCGCCAGTTCCGACCAGTCCATCGTGCGGCCGATGCGCACGGTGATGGCCTTGCCGGACAGCTTGCGGAATTCGCGGATGAGCAGCGAAATGCGCAGCGTCATCGAAATCTTGCTGGCGAGATGGAAAACCCGGCCGTTCTGCCCGCCGAAATACACCGGGATGACCGACGCCTTGGCCTGCTGCACCAGCTTGGCCGGAAAAATCTTCCAGGGCAGATCCTCCGCCCGGCCAAAGCCCTTGGGCGCCGTGGCAACGCCGCCCGCCGGAAAGACGACAATGGTGACGCCTTCTTTCAGCAAACGCACCGCCTCATGACGGGTGGCCATGTTCATCGCCACCGCTTCCTTGGTTTCGTCGAAGCAGACCGGCAGCGCATAGGGGCGGATTTCCGGCACCTTCATCAGGTCGTTGTTGATGAGCACACGGAACGGCCGGCCGAGCTGCTCGGCCAGCGCCAGCGCGGCGATGCCGTCGCCGATGCCGAAGGGGTGGTTGGCAACGATCACCAGCGGCGTATCGGGCAGATGCTGCGGCGGCCACTGGTCCGCAACGTCGAGCCTGATGTTGATCAGGTCCATCATGCGGCGGAACACATCGATTCCCGCCGGGACGATGTCGGTGCGCCAGGCATTGTAGAGCCGGACATAGTGGTCGCGGCCGGACAGGCCTTCAATCGAACGGATCAGCCATTGGGTGATGCGCGACTGGGTGTCATTGGCGTAGGAGAGTTCTCTGAACTGCACGATCGCATCCCGGCAAATAATGAAACGGCTGAATAGTCACGCAACTCCATGACAGCGTGATGAAAGTCACCACGCTGTCACAAAGCAATGTGCGACATCTGCTAGATTACTTTGCGAACTGGCGCAACAGAGCAGGCTTATTACGACTCTTTTCGACGCTCGTGCATTTTTCCGGCCGTATGGAGCAAGTGTCACAAGCCACCTGTCACGTTACCGCCAGGACCGCTCCAGTGTCGTACTGACGCACAAAATCGACCCGCGTGCCGTTCCAATGATAGCAGTAGTGCCGTCCCTGGACAGGAATGGTTATGGCGTCCGGCCAGAAGATGCCGATGCATCGTTGACCGGGCATTCGAACGCTGTTCCACAGGAGGCCATCGCTTCCCGCGGCCCGAAGTCCACGTCCCTCAACCTGCGAAGCGGTGTAATCGTGCGGATGAAGAACGTCAGGCACGGCATTCACGTCATCCAGTGCCCGGTCCACGCTGCTCACCAAGACGCGAAAGTCCGACGTCCACCCCGGAGGCTGCGGCGTTGAATGCATGAATTTTTGATGGTGATGTATGGTTTCGGCAACGGCAACCTCTTCACTCTCGCCTGCATAGTAGATGCCATAGCTACCGTCCGTGAAGCGACCCGGCCGTCCTGTGGAGCAATGGACAAAGGGGGCCATTAGAAAACTAGCGCCGACGCCCGAAACGCGACGGTGCGCGGGTACCTTGCCAAGATCGCCCACCTCAAATCGAATGCGCGGATTCGTTTTTGCCTCGACAGCGACAAGGGCCTCCCAGTCACGCGGATCGGCGATGTCCTCGAACAAATCGATAGGCGGATAGATGGATCGGATGATGCGGTAGGTTTTGGGCCACTGTACCTCGGTTCGGACAGCAAGGCCACTTACCACGCACTGCGCTCCGCATCGAGCCATTCACGCATCACCGCCAGATCAGAAAGCTCGCCTTGCAGCATCACGTCGAGTGCTGACTTACCGCCAAAAGCCGTATTGGACGCTTTGATCCACTCATATCCTCGTGCTGGGTCCTTAAACAGGTGTCGGACGCCCTTATGAATACCCATCAGGTGAGCCATCCGCATTTTCAGGTCTCGATCGATACGACCCACATTGCCTTCTTTCCAACGCGCCCACGTGCGGGCTGACAAACCACCGAGCAAGGTGCAAGCTTGTGCATCCGTGAGCTTCCAGGCGCCGAAGAGGTTCACCGTTGTGCGGGCAAGCGCCCCTGCTTCCACATCGGTGATCTCAGCAGATGACCGGTTGAATGGGGTCGAAGCAATAGGCTGGAGTTGCATGGCACTCTCTCTTTCTGGCATAAAGTTAGCATATTAACGCCAATTGGCAAGAACCATCTTTTCGTGCGACCATCAAGCGGACGGCTTTTGCAAACGACAATCTCGTCGCACTTCCATTGGATTGTTTTGGGAAAGCATCTGTCAGATTCAGCTCCAACTCTTCGACACCTGCCATACGCGATTTATGCTTCGTTTTCCCCGGCCATGGCGCGCCCATCCATATTGCATTTGTGGAGGCAGTTTATCAGGCGATGTGCATCCCCGAAATCCGCAGAGCTACCGAGGCATACAAGCCCGCATTGCTCAGCGCCCGCTGAAACAGCTGTATTCACTGGCGCACGCAACGCCATGACAGCGTGATGAAAGTCACCACGCTGTCACAAAGCAATGGGCGGGCCTACTCCGCAGCGGCGCGCAACAGGTCCGGCGGCGTGGCTTCCTCGCCGAGCTGCCGGATCGCATCATCAAGGCTGAGCGACGTCTGGTTCTGCGAACCCAGACGGCGCATGTTCACCGTCCGCTCCTCCGCCTCGCGCATGCCGCAGACGAGAATGACCGGTACCTTCTGCAGGGAATGCTCACGCACCTTGTAGTTGATCTTCTCGTTGCGGAAGTCGGTGATGACCTGCAGCCCCGCCGCCTTCAGTTCCTTGGCGACCTGCCTGCCGTAATCGTCGGCTTCCGTGGTGATGGTGGCCACAACCACCTGCACCGGCGCAAACCACAGCGGCAGATGACCGGCGAAGTTTTCGATGAGAATGCCGAGGAAGCGTTCCATCGAGCCGCAGATGGCGCGGTGGATCATCACCGGCTGCTTCTTCTCGGACGTCGAGTCGATGTAGAAGGCACCGAACCGCTCGGGCAGGTTGAAATCGACCTGCGTCGTGCCGCATTGCCATTCGCGGCCGATGGCGTCCTTCAGCGTGTATTCGAACTTCGGGCCATAGAACGCACCCTCGCCCGGCAGAATGCCGGTCTTGATGTCGTTCGACTGCTGCTGGATCTGCTCCAGCACACCCATCATCACGCTTTCAGCCCGATCCCACAGCGCATCGGAACCGACGCGCTTTTCCGGGCGCGTCGACAGCTTGATGGTGATCTCGTCGAACCCGAAATCCTTGTAGACCGACAGGATCAGATCGTTGATGCGCAGGCATTCGGCCGCCATCTGTTCGTCCGTGCAGAAGACATGCGCATCGTCCTGCGTGAACCCGCGCACGCGCATCAGCCCATGCAGCGCACCCGACGGCTCATAGCGGTGCACATTGCCGAATTCCGCAAGCCGCACCGGCAGATCGCGGTAGGACTTCAAGCCATGCTTGAAGATCTGCACGTGGCCGGGGCAGTTCATCGGCTTGAGTGCGAAGACGCGCTCGTCATCGGTTTCATCGCCGGCGACCGTGACCTTGAACATGTTGTCGCGATACCAGCCCCAGTGACCCGACGTCTCCCACAGCGACTTGTCGAGCACCTGCGGTGCGTTGACTTCCTGATAGACGCCGTCGAGACGGCGGCGCATGTAGCTGACCAGCGTCTGGAACATGCGCCAGCCCTTGGCGTGCCAGAACACGACGCCGGGGCCCTCCTCCTGGAAATGGAACAGGTCCATTTCGCGGCCGAGCTTGCGGTGATCGCGCTTTTCCGCCTCCTCCAGCACATGCAGATAGGATTGCAGCTCGGCATCGGTGGCAAAGGCGGTGCCGTAGATGCGGCTGAGCATCGGGTTGTTGCTGTCGCCGCGCCAGTAGGCACCGGCCACCTTCATCAGCTTGAAGGCATTGCCGACCTGGCCGGTCGAGGCCATGTGCGGGCCGCGGCACAGGTCGTACCAGTCGCCCTGCGCGTAAATCTTCAGGTCCTGGCCTTCCGGGATCGCATCGACCAGCTCGACCTTGTAGGCCTCGCCCTTGTCGGCAAAGACCTTGCGGGCCTTTTCGCGCGACCAGATTTCCTTGGTGAACGGCTTGTTGCGGGCGATGATCTCGCGCATCTTCTTCTCGATGAGCGGCAGGTCATCGGGCGTGAAGGGCTCGTTCTTGGCAAAATCGTAGTAGAACCCGTTCTCGATCACCGGACCGATGGTGACCTGGGTGCCCGGAAACAGCTCCTGCACGGCCTCGGCGAGGACGTGGGCGCAATCGTGCCGGATCAGCTCGAGTGCACGCGGGTCGTCGCGGGTCAGGATCTCGATGCTGCCGGAATGCTGCAGCGGGTCGGACAGATCGCGCACGACCCCGTCGACCGCATAGGCCACGGCCTTCTTGGCCAGGGATTTCGAAATGGATTCGGCAAGTTCCGCACCGGATATGGCCGCGTCGTATTCGCGCTTCGAGCCATCGGGGAATTGCATGGATACAGTTTTGGAAACTGTCTGTGACATCAGTTGCTCCTATCCAGTCCCGCCAACAATCGCGGGTGGTGTTTCATGACCGGAACGGCTCCGGCGAGCGGACTTTTATGCGCAGATTGATCCGGCGTAAAGTGGCGGTTGAGGAAAAGCGGGTTTTACGGTCAAGGATGAGTGAGGCTATTCCCGGCGCAAGCGCACGCCCGGACCGCCTGCGGAGGTCTGGCCGTCATCAAGCAGTTCGACACCGGCCGTAAACAGCGCGCTGCGAATGGCTTCCAGCGTGTCGATCCTGCCGCGAACGATTGCTTGGCCTGCCCCTCGAAATTGCGGATTGTGTTGATGCCAACCCCGGCAGCATCGGCAAGGGCTTTCTGGTCCATCCCCGCCAAGGCACGCGCCGCTTTGATCTGGTTCCCTGATACCGACATACGTACTCCAGACACTTTTAGTTGGGTTTTTACCGCGTTATGGCGCTGGCACAAATCGGCAACCCTACGTATCGGGACAGAACTGACCTTGATATAGATAACAATAGTAAACTAAAGATATCTATTGATTTCTAAAGACATTCATATATAAAGGCAGATATCTTTCAGGAGTCGTCGTGGCCCGTCCCAAACCCCAAAGCGCTATTCGCTTTCCTCTCTCGTCGGTTTTCGGAACCGAAGCCAACGTCAGGGTCGTGCGTGAACTGTCACGCCATGGCGGTCAACTCGATGCATCCACTCTCGTCAAGAGAACAAAACTCACGCTGCCTTCGGTGCTCAATGCGCTTTCCATTCTCGTCGCGTTCGGCATACTTGACGAAGTGGGCAGCGGACGCACTCGACTTTTCAGCATGAGCCGAATATCGCCGCTCAACACGTCCATTCTGTCTCTTTTCGATGCAGAAGAGGCACGCTTCAATGCTGTTATCGACGCTGTAAGAGAGTGCGTGGCCTCACTCGGCAACAAAGTGATGGCGGCATGGATTTATGGCAGTGTCGCCCGGGGAGAAGATCGTGCGGAAAGCGATCTTGATGTTGTCCTTATCGCTCAAGACGAAGATGTTTCGTCTGTGCAAAGCGGGAGCGTCGATTTTCTACTGGCTAGAGGTGAGGCCCTATCGTTCTCGCCATCGGTCAATACGCTTTCACGCGCCGATCTTAGACGATTAATGGAAAACAATGATCCGTTATGGAAAGCATTTGCGGCCGATGCTTTGGTGGTAAGCGGTCCGCGCCCCACTTCCATCTTCCAAGCAATTCCCGATAAGGAAACTCCGGCGTGACCAGAAGCGGCTCCACGAAAGCAGTCGACGCTAGCCATGGTTTAAATCGCCTGACGATCGCCAGAGCATTTTTGGAATCCGCGCAGAATCAGGTGGCCATAGCGCAATCCGGCACCCTGGGAAACCCGATCGCCGCGACGATCGTCAATGCGGCAATCGCCTATACGGATGCCTTGACCGCAACCTTTGGAAACAAGATAAACCAGCAGGACCATTCGGCTATGGTGAAGACCCTGCGTCAGGTTATGGGTAATCGCCTACCGAAGGCCCAAGAAACGAAATTGGGCCGAATACTCGGGAATAAAGACCTGGCCCAATATGGCGGGCGTTTCATGCTGCTCTCTGACGCCCAGTCACTGCTGATCCAACTCGAAGAATACGCCGCATGGGCCGAATCCGAGATGGCCCGCGCTTAATCGGCGCCCGGGTGGCGTTAGACCAATGCTGACAACCTATTCTATATATTTTGCTTGCTCACACCCCAGTACCGCCATGGCATGTACCAGGCAAAACGCTTGTCCAGCATCATCGGCACCGGATCAAGGCCGCTGGTGCCGCCCGGCCCGCAGCGGACGAACCGGAACAGGCCCATCCACCCCCCGGTCCACAGGCCGTAACGGGCAATGGATTCATAGGCATATTCGGAACAGGTCGGCAGGTGGCGGCAGGAATTGCCGATTAAGCCGGACAGCGTCAGCTGGTACAGCCGGACGAAGGCCGTGCCGAACAGCCGCCCCGGCGTTTTGCGCCATGGTCCGTTCCAGTTGCGGGAATATTTTTTTCCCGCCGCAGGGGAATGGTTGTGGGCGGGGTCAGCGCACATCGGCGGTTCAGGCGGCCGCTTCGGCGTTTTTCTTCTCGATCTGGTCGAGGCAATCCACCACCGCCTCGAAGGTCAGCATGGTGGAATTGTGCCGGGCCTTGTAGTCGCGCACCGGCTCGAGAAATTTCAGGTCTTCAAAGCGCCCCTGCGGCGGCGCCCCATTCTCTTTCAGCATTTTGAACATGGCATCGCGCACAGCGTGCAATTCCTCGCTGGTCGCGCCGACCACATGCCGCGCCATGATGGATGACGACGCCTGGCCGAGCGCGCAGGCTTTGACGTCATGGGCGAAATCCGTCACCACGCCGTCCTTGACCTTGAGATCGACGATCACTGTCGAACCACAGAGTTTCGAATGCGCCGTGGCGGTTGCATCGGGATTGTCCAGACGGCCAAGGCGCTGGATATTCCCGGCAAACTCCAGAATGCGCGTGTTGTAGACGTCATTGATCATAATGAGCTTCCGCTGGTGACACGGCCCGAAGCGAAGCGCAAACAGACAATTGTCCATCGCTTTGGCCCTATGAATCCCGAATTCACTCTCTATATAGTATGTGAGCGGGCGAGCACAAAGCGCCATGGCGTAAATTCTGCGTCAATGGTAGATGTAGTCGCCCAGGTTCAGCCTCAGGGCCAAGCCGGCTTCAATACACCACGTATTCGTTTCGGAACGACTATCGTGTATTGCCGTTTAACTCGTCGCTCCCTTGAGGGCGACTACGGGAGATCGCGATGGATGCGGTAATAAAAAGTTTGCAGTCACCGACTGGCAATCAGAACAACCTACGACGCCCAACCCAGGAAGAAGCAGAAGCTGCCGTTCGCACGCTGCTGCTTTGGGCCGGCGACAATCCGGACCGCGAAGGCCTGCTCGACACGCCGCAGCGCGTGGCAAAAGCCTATAAGGAACTGTTTTCGGGCTATGATGAAGACCCGGAGGAAGTGCTCGGACGCACCTTTGAAGAAGTTGCCGGTTATGACGACATCGTCTTCATCAAGGACATACCGTTCTTTTCGCACTGCGAGCATCACATGGTTCCCATCATCGGCAAGGCGCATGTCGCCTATCTGCCCGATGGCGAGAAAGTGGTCGGCCTGTCGAAGATCGCCCGCGTCGTGCATATCTATGCCCGCCGCCTGCAGACGCAGGAGAGCATGACAGCCCAGATCGCCAATGCGATCCAGGGGTCGCTGCGCCCGCGCGGCGTGGCCATCATGATCGAGGCCGAGCATATGTGCATGGCCATGCGCGGCATCCGCGTGTCCGGTTCGACAACGACCACCACCACCTTTACCGGTGCCTTCAAGGGTGATGTCAACGAACAGGTCCGCTTCATGACCCTCGTCAAGGGTCGCTAAACCAGTCTTTTCCAGAATTGGCAGTCATGTCCAACGGTTCCTTTTCGTCGCCCCTTGCCGACAAACATGCAAACGAAGAAGGCGCGGTGTTCGCACCGCGCTTCGATGCCGCCGGTCTCGTGACCGCCGTCGTCACCGATGCGCGTGACGGCCATCTCCTGATGGTGGCGCACATGAATGCGCAATCGCTGCGCCTGACTTTGGAGACCGGCATCGCCCATTACTGGTCGCGGTCGCGCCAGTCGCTGTGGAAGAAGGGCGAGACCTCCGGAAACCTGCAGACCGTTGTCCGAATGCGCACCGATTGCGATCAGGATGCGCTTTGGCTGGAGGTAACGGTGGCTGGAAACGGCCCGACGTGCCATACTGGCCGCCGATCATGTTTCTACCGTCAGGTCGTCAGCGAAAATGGCACATCCCATCTGGTCATGACGCCGGAGGCGTAACAAATTTCTGCTCTCCGGTGCCCTGAACTCCACGGTCTCATTTTTGATTGGTTGGCTAAGCGGCCATAATTCCGCAATATTCATCCTTTGGATACCAAAGTGAGGGGATAATGTGCGAATACGACTTTAGGAGTGCATGCCATGCTCGAATGGGCATCGCGACGGCTACGTGCGGCAGAACCGATTGGCGTTACGAACGGTCCTGAAACACCTGTCATGGATCCGTCCCCCCACAGTGACAAGAGAGCCCCAATCGCGCTGGCGCTGGGCGGCGGCGCGGCGCGCGGCTGGGCGCATATCGGCGTGCTGCGCGCGCTCGACGAGGCCGGTATCGAGATTTCCATGATTGCCGGCACGTCGATCGGCGCGCTGGTCGGCGGCTGTTATCTCGGCGGCAAGCTCGACCAGCTGGAGGAGTTCGCGCGCAGCCTGACCAAGCGCGGCATTTTCTCGCTGCTGGACCTGCGGTTCGGCGGCAGCGGCCTGTTCGGCGGCATGAAGCTTGACAAGCGCCTGCGCGATCATCTCTCCGAGCTTTCCATCGAAGACCTGCCGAAACCGTTCATCGCGGTGTGCACGGAGATCAATACCGGCCACGAAATCTGGCTGACGCGCGGCAACCTGATCACCGCCATGCGGGCATCCTATGCCCTGCCCGGCGTGTTCGAGCCGGTCGAGTGCAACGGCCGCATTCTGGTGGACGGCGCGCTGGTCAATCCGGTGCCGGTTTCCGTCTGCCGCTCCTACGAACAGCCGCTGGTGGTGGCGGTGAACCTGCACTACGACCAGTTCGGGCGTGCCGCGGTGATCAAGCATTCCGCCGGAGCGACGCTTGCCGCCGATGCCGAACGCGAGGGCGCGGTGGCGCATTTCCGCGCGGCGCGCGCCACGCGGCTTGGCATTACCGGCGTGATGATGGAATCGTTCAACATCATTCAGGACCGGATTTCCCGCGCCCGCATGGCCGGCGATCCGCCTGACATCGCGCTGCTGCCGAAAATCGGCCATGTGGGGCTTGCCGAGTTTCACCGCGCCGACGAGGCGATCAAACTCGGCTATGAGGAAACCATGGCCCGGCTCGGCGAGCTCGAGCGCATGCAGAAGGTCGTGTTCTGACCCGATCCGTCCGTGCAACCGCTTCAGGCGGTTGCGATATAACTGCGAATTTCCTGGGACTCGCGCTCCACTTCCTCGATGCGCAGCTTCACCACGTCGCCGATGGACACGATACCGTGCAACCGGCCATCCTTCTCGACCGGCAGGTGGCGGAAGCGGCCGCGGGTCATCATTTCCATGACCTGGTTGACCGTATGCTTTTCCGTGCACACGCTGACCTTGATGGTCATGATTTCGGAAACGGGACGCCAGAGCACATCGGCGCCATCGGCAGCAATGGCGCGCACCACGTCGCGCTCGGACAAAATGCCCTTGATGGCCTTCTTGTCATCGACGATGACAATGGCGCCGATCTTGTGTTTGGCTAGTGCGGCGACCGCGTCGCCAAGGGTCGTTTCGGGTGCTGCGCTAAAAACGTCGTAGCCTTTGCGTTCCAGTATCATTTTGACTGTCATGTACGTCCTCCTTGCACATAAGTCTTAACGCTGACCGCCGCGATCCTCCTTTATCCCGGCGATCAATACGCCATGGTGCGCGTATGTTGCCCCCAATGCAACAGCTTTGCAATCATACCAACAATTCAGCGCCGGTCGCTGCGATCAAACAGGGCAATGCCCAGAAACCCGATGAGAAAGCCGCCAATATGCGCTTCCCAGGCGATCGTCGCGGCATCTCCCGGCACGACGGCGAAAAGGCCGGTGCCGATATTGGTGATGAACCAGACGGCGACGAAAACGAGAACCGTACGGGTCCGCAGCGCAACGGCAATCGGCAGGATCGGCCCGGTAAACGCAGCGGAATTGCGCTGGGTCGAGCGGCGGAAACCGAAGCGCGCCGCCGCCCCCATCATGCCGGATATGGCGCCGGAGGCACCGACCAGCGGGATCGGGCTGGCGGGGTAAATGGCAAAGTGCATCATGACGGCGGCAACGGCGGTGACGATCCAGAACAGCGACGTGCGCAGCGGCCCGATGCGCGCCGCCAGCGGCGAGCCGAAGGCGGCAAGCCAGACCATATTGAGCGCTATATGGGCAAAACTGCCATGCATGAAGGAATAGGTGATGGTGGTCAGCCAGGCGGCGGGCGAATAAAATCCGCCGAACTGGGAAAACCGCGCGGGAATGAAGGCATAGTCGAGCAGGAAATTGTTGTCCTGCGCCTCGGTCAGCACGTAGTTTTCAACCAGAAACACCGCGGCGCAGATGGCGAATATGGCGAGGATGACGCCGGGAATGTTGAAGATCGGCTCGCGTGCCGGTGATTGATCAGGGGTGCTCATAGGTCTGTCATTCTTCCCGCAACTGATTCATTGCAATGCGTGCTTAGCAGCAAACTCTCCAAACAAAAATAAGGCCGTTCAATGATGTTGAACGGCCCCGAGCTGGATACATGAACATAGAACTCTACTCGCCCCCCTTGTCGCATGCCGGCACCGCCCGCTCAATCTAAACCATTTGTTAACCTTAATCGCCCCCTGCGGTGGACGCAGCCGCTTCGCCAATGGCGCTTCCCGCCTGCCGGTGCCAAAGTCAGCGCTCGTGGACAGCGGGGGTTCGTGGCGCGTGGTTCGACAAGCTCACCATGAGGGAGGTTGTGGGTTGCAGGGAGTCATAGTCTGCAGCGTTTGCTATTGGCATTGCAGCCAGACCACCCCCTCATGGTGAGCTTGTCGAACCACGCACCCCATACGGCGCAAGACCGGAATATCAACAGGAAGCAGCATATGCGGCACGACGGAACCAGCGAGATCTTCGCCTACTGGAACGATCTGCGCGGAACCCGCGCAGCGCCGGAACGGCGGGAGATTTCGCCCGCGCTCATCCGCTCGCGCCTGTCCGAAACGTTCATCCTGCGCGCCAGCGGCCCCGGCGAAGCGCGGTTCCGGCTGGCGGGAACGCGGATCTGCTCGATCTATGGCCGCGAACTGAAAGGCCAGAGCTTCAGCTCCATCTGGCAGGCCAAGGACAAGGCCGTCATCGCGCGGATCGTCGCCAGCAGCCTGACCAGCAAGACCGTCGTCCAGTCGACCTATGAGGGCAAGAGCAGCCGCGGGCGCAAGATGCTGTTCAACCTCATCCTGCTGCCCCTCGCCAACGAGGTGCATGAACGGCACCTGCTCGGCATGATCGCACCGGCCGGCAAACCGTTCTGGCTGGAATCCGACGCGATCATCGAAAACAGCCTGCGGTCCATCGCGATGATCGATCCGCGCAATCCAGCCAATATGCCTGCCGGCAGCGTCCGGGCTGAAGATCACAAACCCCTGATTTCCAATATACTCCTGCCTGCTCCCAATGGCAGCCGCCGGGTCAGGCATCTCATGGTCTTCGACGGCGGGAAAATCTTGGATTAGGTTAGTAAAACCTAAGCAAGACCTGCATCTGTTACATCGCCGTTAAGACTTGTGTTCTAATCTTCAGAGATAAAGAGTCATTTTAAGCCTTCGGACACACTTCATGCATCTGACCCGTGACGATTCACCCCAGACTATCGCCACGACGGGAAAATTCCATCGCGTGAAGGTCGAACTTTACGGCCGCTTCATGCTGGAAGACCGGACCGAGCATGTCGGCCAGATCAGTGAAATGTCGCCGGGCGAGGCCCTGTTCACCACGGAAGTCATGGCCGGCACGGGCGAGCGCATCATCGCCTATGTCGATCATATCGGCCGCATCGAAGGCACGGTGGAGCGCCTCGTCAGCAATGGCTTTTACCTTTCGCTCGTCGCATCGGAGCGCAAGAAGAACAAGATCGCGGCGCAGCTGACCTGGCTTGCCAACAAGCATGAACTGGACATGCCGGAAGACCGGCGCCACCAGCGTATCGCGCCGCGCAATCCCATTGCGAAGCTCGGCATGGCGGATGGCCGCGAATATCCCTGCCGCATCATCGATTTGTCGATCTCCGGCGCGGCGGTCGAAATCCGCATGCGCCCTGCCCTGCACAGCCAGGTCATTCTCGGCTCCATGCGCGGGCGCGTCGTGCGCCATTTCGAGGAAGGCATTGCCATCGAGTTCGCGACCGTCCAGAGCCGCGAAGCCATCGAAATCTCCCTGCAGAATTAAATATTCCTCGCTTGGTTACCAAAAGACTTCAGCGTTCAAGCCATGCAGCGGCACGCTTTAAGCGATCATAAATAATTGCCTTCCGAGAAAAACCAAACTTTAACCGAAATATACTTCGTATACTTCACGCAATTCCTGCTTTAAACAAAACAGTAATATTCAATAATACTTTGCAACGGGTGATAGTTTATTTTTTGCTACCCGTTTTGTTCGGATTTACTGCTTCAGGTTTCCATCAGATCAAGGTCTCTCTGTCATTGTCACCTCAACCGGGGAGACGACGGTATGATAAAAAGCATAATTCTTGCGGGCGCAGCCCTTCTGTTGATGAGCATAGGCACCCAGGCGGGCCCGGCGCGGTCCACGGCGACGGTGATGCAGACCGGCGGGCGCACTTCGCAGCCTATCGGCCATTACGATTTCTGCCAGATCTACCAGGACGAATGCCGCATCCGCAGCATCAGCGACACGCCGGTGGCCCTGACGCCAAATGTCTGGGCGCAGCTGGTTCAGGTCAACACCCAGGTCAACACGGATATCAAGCCGGCCACGGACATGGAAATCTATGGCGTCGAGGAATATTGGGGCTATCCCGACAAGGTCGGCAATGTCGGCGACTGCGAAGACTATGTGCTGCTCAAGCGCCGGATGCTGATGCAGCGCGGCCTGCCCGTCAGCGCGCTGCTGATCACCGTCGTGCGCCAGATGAATGGCGAAGGCCACGCGGTTCTCACCGTGCGCACCGACCGGGGCGACTATGTCCTCGACAATCTGGAACCGCAGATCAAGCCGTGGAACGAAACGAGCTATGACTATCTGAAGCGCCAGTCGACACATTATACCGGCGCATGGGTATCCATCACCGACGACCGCCAGGTTCTGGTCGGCAGCATCGGGAAATAATGCCGGACAGGATCAGCTGATCTCAAGCCCCCGCATGAAGCGCCTGCCGTTCTCGACATAATGGGCGGCGGAAAGCCGGAGCTGTTCGATGGCAGCCTCGTCCAGCGTGCGGATCACCCGCGCCGGCGATCCGACGATCAGCGCATTGTCGGGGAACTCCTTTCGCTCCGTCACCAGCGCCCCGGCGCCCACCAGCGAATTCCTGCCGATTTTCGCACCGTTGAGAATGATGGCGCCGATGCCGATCAGCGTGTTTTCGCCGATGGTGCAGCCGTGCAGCATGGCGCGGTGGCCGATGGTGCAGCCCTCGCCGATCGTCAGGGGATAACCCATATCCGTGTGCATCACCGAATGTTCCTGCACATTGGTGTTGCGGCCGACATGGATCGGTTCATTGTCGCCGCGCAGAACGGCACCGAACCAGATGCCGGCATTCTCGCCGAGAAAGACCTTGCCGACCAGCGTCGCATCGGGCGCGATCCAGTTCGATTTCCGGTGTTCAAATTCGGGCGCGTGGCCGTCGAGCGTGAATAGGGGCATCGTTCCTCCTCAGATTCTTCACGCTCAGCTTAGCGAGCCGCCGCCCGCTTGGCGATGCCGATGCGAATACAACTTTCACGTGTGGTTAACCATAAATCAGCACTTTGACGTTAGCCTTCCTGTCAACCGAGGCAACAGGACCCGAAGGTTGATGCAAGCTTCCGCACAGCGCGTGGAATCGATAACGGGCAGCCCCTTTCTGCAGCGCATTTTCTATGGCGTCGCGGCGCTCGCCCTCCTGACCATCGGGCTTGTCGTTGCCGGGCATTATTTCGGCCATACGATTTCCCTCGGCGGGCATACGGAAGACACCGATGTGCATGAGGTGGTGATCGGCAACAGCGTGCTGGCGCTGCCGGCCAACACCATCCGCTTCCGGGCGCAGCGGCGCGATGGGGTGGCGCAGCGGGTTGACCTATACCTGCACTGGCCCGACATGCAGGGCTACCAGCCGGAATTCATCCGGGATTTCAACGGCGCGGGGGAAAAGAAGGCGCTGCTCTTCCTGACGTTTGAGCCGCGCGCAACCTCGCGCGACATGTCCGGCCGCTACGGTCCGGTCTACAGCACCCTGACGGACGGCCCCGGCATCAAAGGCCCGGCAGGCCTGACCATCCAGACCTTTCGCGCCACCAGCGGTTTCGTCAGTGAACAGCTCGTCTCCTCACCGGAAAGCAAGGGCCGCAGCTTGTTTGTCGCGCGCTGCCTCGATGAGGCCACGTCGAAAAGCAACCTCGCCTCCTGCCAGCGGGATGTTTTTATCGGTGAGGATTTGCAGCTGACCTACCGATTCCCGCGCGAATTTCTCGCCAACTGGCAGGAATTGGAACAAAAGGTCCTGGCCTTTGCACAAGGCCATCTCAAGACACCGAAGTGACGCCGAATGCGGGCGGCACTTCCATTCAAAACGGCGTTAACCGTCAGAGATCCATGTCGAGAATGGCCATGGAGAAGTTGTAGGATAGTTCGCCCTCGTCTTCATCCTTGTAGATCAGGCCGAGAAATTCATCGCCAAGATAGAGTTCAGCCGAATCGTCCTTGCGGGGACGGGCCTTTACCGTGAGTTCCGTGTTTCTGAATGTACGCTTGAAATAGCTGTCGAGTTTTTTCAGTTCTTCGGGTTTCACGCGGTTTCTCCTGTCGAATGCAAAATTGTGAAGCGGGCTTGTGGCATGCAGCAACCGGCCCTGTAAAGGGCCGGTGTGTTCGTTTCAGTCACTGAACCGCACGGTTTCAGTCGAAATTGGTGATGAGCTGGTCCATGGCGCGCGACGGTTCGGCGCAGCCGGTTTCGCCAACGACCCGGGCGGGAACCCCGGCGACGGTGACATTGTGCGGCACGGGCTTGAGCACCACGGAACCGGAGGCAACTTTCGAGCAATGGCCGATTTCGATATTGCCAAGGATGCTGGCCCCGGCGCCGATCAGCACGCCGTGGCGAATTTTTGGATGACGGTCGCCGGTTTCCTTGCCGGTACCGCCGAGCGTGACGCCCTGCAGGATCGAGACATTGTCCTCGATGACGGCGGTCATGCCGACGACGATGCCGGTTGCATGGTCGAAGAACACGCCCTGCCCCATCGGCACAGCGGGATGGATATCGGTCTGGAAGACGGAGGATGAGCGGCTCTGCAGATAGAGGGCAAAGTCCTTGCGGCCCTCGTTCCACAGCCAGTTGGCCAGCCGGTGCGTCTGGATCGCCTGGAACCCCTTGAAATAAAGGATCGGCTCGATGAACCGCGTGCAGGCGGGATCGCGGTCATAGACGGCCTGGATGTCGACGCGCAGAATCTGCGACCAGGACGGCGTGGCGTCCATCATCGCGGTAAAGGTCTGGCGCAGCAGCTCCGACTCGACATCCGGATGATCGAGCCGCTGTGAAATGCGGTGAATGACCGCCTGCTCCAGCGACTGGTGGTTGAGAATCGTGGTGTACAGGAACGTCGCCAGCAGCGGCTCCTGGCGGATGGTTTCCTCGGCTTCGGCACGGATGGACAACCAGATCGGATCCATCTGCTTGACCGATCCGGTCATTTTCATCGGGTTGCTTGCGGACATGTCCTACTCCAGGCAATCAGCCAATAGTCTTGCGTTGCCACCAGCATACGGCAAAAGTGTTTTGTTGACACCCCAAATTCACCGGGCTGAAACAGTGTCGCGGTTTGCGCGTGGTTCGACAAGCTCACCATGAGGGAGGTTGGTGCTGCAACGCTCATCGGAACCATTGCAGAATAGTACGCCCTGCCGCCCACTCCATTCCTCATGGTGAGCTTGTCGAACCACGCGCCACAAATCTTCTTGCGGTTTATACGCGCACCGTCAGAGCGGATGGGCTTTCAGGAACCGGATCACGGCTTCCTTGAACACCTTGTCGCCGACGGCCAGCATGTGATCGCGGTTGGGGATATCGATGGCTTCGCCCTGCGGCATCAGCGCCGCCAGCCGGTGCGGGCTGCCGCCGATGTCGTCCTTGGTTCCCACCGCAACCAGTGCCGGCTGGGTGATGCGCGCCATATTGGCTTCGCTGATTTCCTCCTTGGAGGTGATGACGCAGGCGGCCAGGGCGATCTTGTCGCTCTTCGTCTTGTCGGCGAACATGCGGAACATTTTTCCGCGCGGATGCGTCACCGTCTCGGCGTCTTCCGCCAGCAGCGCCTCGGCGATGGGATTCCAGTCGCCGGCGCCTTCCACCATGCCGATGCCAAGCCCGCCGAAAATGACGTCATGCACCAGTTCGGGATGTTCCAGCGCCAGGAAAGCGGTGATGCGCGCGCCCATGGAATAGCCCATCACATGGGCTTTCGCGATGCCGAGATGCCTGAGCAGGGCCGCGGCATCCCCGGCCATCAGGGTCGGCGTATACAGCGATTTTTCATGCGGCTTGTCCGACTGGCCATGGCCGCGATTGTCGATGGCAATGGTCCGGTAACCGGCGGCGGTCAGGGCCGGCACCCAGCCGGGCTGCACCCAATTGTAGAAGTGCGACGAGGCAAAGCCATGGATCAGCAGGACCGGTTCGCCCGCGCCCTCATCGAGATAGGCGAGCTTCAATCCATCATTCTCAAAAAACTGCATATCCGAACCTATTTTTTGGTGCAGGCGCCGCAGACCGCGGCAATGGCGGGGTGGCGGACCTTGTCGCCGACCGCAACGCCCAGCCGCCGGGCCGTGCCCGCCTTGACTTCGATGACGAACCGCGCGGGACCGCCGGAGGAAATCGTCGTCCGGGAAAACGGCACCGCATTGGCGCGAATCGCCGACACACGGCCGTTTTCATCGAGGAAAATCATGTCGAGCGCCGAAGGGGTATTCTCCATCCACATGGTGACAAGACGGCTGTCCTCGAACACGAACAGCATGGCGCTGTTGTCCCTGAGGTCGGTGCGGAACATCAATCCCCGCTCGCGCTCCTCGTCGGTATCGGCCACTTCGACCTGGAAGGGAACATCGCCCCTGGCGGTGTTGATCACCAGCGGCGCCGCATCGATGGGCAGATGCATCGGCTGCTGATCGGCGGCGGGCACGGCCGATGTGGCAAGGACCAGCGCAAAAAGGCCGATCAGCAAAGACCGGCACAATCGGAACAGCCTGTTCATGGGATGTCTTAGTGGGATGCCGGCAGCTGCGTGCCGATATCCGGGTGAATTTCCGAAGCCATCAGGCCCTTGTCACCATTGCCGAAGCGGACCAGCACCACCTGTCCCGGACGCAGTTCGGTCAGGCCGAAGCGGCGCAGGGTTTCCATGTGGATAAAGATATCCTCGGTGCCTTCACCGCGGGTGAGAAAGCCAAAGCCCTTGGTGCGGTTGAACCACTTGACCAGAACGCGTTCGAGACCGCTCGACGGCGTGACGGTGACATGGGTGCGCACCGGCGGCAGTTCGGTCGGGTGAACGGCGGTGGAACTGTCCATCGAGAGCACGCGGAAGCACTGCATGCCGCGCTCGCCCTGCTTGACTTCGCACACGACACGCGCGCCTTCGAGCGCGGTCTGGAAGCCGTCGCGGCGCAGGCAGGTCACATGCAGGAGTATATCAGGCAGATCAGCATTGTCGGGGATCACAAAGCCATATCCCTTGGCGACATCGAACCATTTGATAGCGCCCGAAACCTCGATGAGGTCGAGGCCATCGGCTAATTGTTCATCATCGGGGGAATGCCGGGCTGATACTGGTCTGTCTGACATGAAGCGAGCCCCTCCTCTCCTGAAAGCAACCACTGATTCTCTGGAGTCAGAATAACACCTGTCCAATGGATGAGGGCAAGTATCATCTGGCTGTTTTTGTTGAAAAACAGGTGCAAATCTTGTGATGACCGGTTCAACCACCCGTTGCAAGCCTGTCAATTTGTGGCGTCATGAAAATAATGTTACCAAAAAGATGTAGGCGCCTAGCCCGGCGATCGCATGATCACCCCGGGGCAATGACACGATTGCCCGGGGCAATTGCACAATTGCCCGGGGGCAGCCGTCCGGTTGCTGCCGCCTTTCATACACTGACGCACACATCAAGGAAAAACGATGCGCTATCTTCACACAATGGTCCGTGTCCGCGATATCGATGAATCGCTGGATTTCTACTGCAACAAATTCGGCCTTGAGGAAATTCGGCGTACGGAAAACGAAAAAGGCCGTTTCACGCTGATTTTCCTGGCCGCTCCCGACGACAAGGGCCGCGCCGTGGCCGAACGGGCGCCGGAACTGGAACTGACCTACAACTGGGACCCGGAAACCTATACGGGCGGGCGCAATTTCGGCCACCTCGCCTATGTCGTCGACAACATCTACGCCACCTGCCAGAAGTTGCAGGACAGCGGCGTCATCATCAACCGGCCGCCCCGCGACGGCAACATGGCCTTCGTCCGCTCGCCCGACGGCATTTCCATCGAAATCCTGCAGAAAGGCGCCCCGCTGCCGCCGCAGGAACCCTGGCTGTCGATGCAAAACACCGGCAGCTGGTAAATTTTATGTCGATGTCACCGCCGCCTGAGAGGCGGCGGCGATGGATGATTGTTTGATGCAAGGTGCGTGGTTCGACAAGCTCACCATGAGGAAGGTTGGCTGCAAAGTTAGCCGAAATGATAGCTGCCAAGCCGATCGGAAATGTTGCAGAATAGAGTTTCTTGCAATCCTCGTCGTCCCTCATGGTGAGCTTGTCGAACCACGCACCGTACGCCTTGCAAATGGCGACCTGAGGGAAAGGAAGCTGATCTGATGGCTGTCAAACGCGAATTACAGAAAGCATTCCAACCGGGTCGCGGCTATACCAGAGAAGACTGGGATGCCGTCGACAGCCCCGAGCTGACCGACGAGGAAATGCGGCAGATGCGGCCGTTCAGGGAAGTGTTTCCCGAACTCGCCCGCGAAATCGACAAGGAGATCGCCGCGCGTGGCCGCCCAACACAAAAAACATGATTACTCCTGAGCAAATACGCGGCGCACGGGCGATGCTGGGGCTGACCCAGGCGGAGCTCGCAACGCTGGCTGGCCTGTCGACAACCGGCCTCAACAATATCGAGCGCGGTCTGGCCGACCCCAAGGCGTCCACCTTGCGGGCTATTCAAGCGGCGCTTGAAGCCAAGTCCGTGGTTTTTCTCGCCGATGGCCAGACCGTCGATGGCGGGCCGGGTGTCAGGCTGAAATAGAGTGACAATCTCCCCCGCACAGTGCCGTGCTGCACGCGCCCTGATTGGCTGGTCGCAATCCAAGCTTGCGGACGTGGCAAAGGTTGCGCCGGCGACCATTGCAACCTTCGAAACCGGCAAACGCGTCCCCTACGACCGGACGCTTGACGATCTCAAGGACGCCTTGACGGCGGCCGGAGTGGTCTTTCTCGACAAGGGCGCCGAGCGCGCCGGCGGCGCCGGTGTCCGGCTGGCGGATTAGCGCATTTCACTTCCGTACCTAAAACAGTTTGCCAAATGGAAAACTTTTACTTATAGTTCTCCATATGGAAAACTATCAGATATCGCTGGATGCCGCCTTTCACGCCCTTGCCGACCCCACCCGCCGGGCCGTGGTCAGCCGCCTGACCCGGGGCCCCGCCCCGGTCAAGGAACTGGCGGAACCCTTTGCCATGGGATTGCCGTCCTTCATGAAGCACCTGCGGGTGCTTGAGGCCGACGGGCTGATCCATTCCAGAAAGATCGGCCGCGTGCGCACCTGCTGGGTGGATACCGAAAGGCTCGCGGCCGCCGAAACCTGGCTCGCCGCGCAGCGGGCCCTCTGGCAGGGCCGGGCGGACCGGCTGGCCGATTATGTTGAAACCCAGATGAACGGGAGTGTTGAAGATGCCGGTTGACCCATCCGAACTGACCATTGCGCGTTTCATCAAGGCGCCGCCCGCCCTCGTCTGGAAGGCCTGGAGCACACCGGAGCATCTGGCGAAATGGTGGATCCCCGCGCCCATCGAATGCAAGGTGGTCAAGCTTGACCTTCACCCCGGCGGCGCGTTCGAGACGCGCATGCGCGAGGACGGCGGTGATTTCCAGCCGCATGTCGACGGCTGTTTCCTGGAGATCGTGCCGGAAGCGAAACTGGTGTTCACCACCGTCATGACCGGCGGCTGGAAACCGGCCGAACCCTGGCTGGCCCTGACCGCGATCATCACCTTCGAGGCCGAGGGCAGCGGCACCCGCTACGCCTCGCGCGTCCTGCACAAGGACGCCACCGACGCCCGCAAGCATGAAGAAATGGGATTTGACGAGGGCTGGGGCACCGCCATCGACCAGCTGGCAGTCATCGTCCAACACTTGGCCTGACCCTAATTGGCCGTCCCGGCCCTCGCCTTCAACTCCCCGGCATAGTCGAGCACCATTTTCCGCCGCTCGGGCGTGCCGGGATGGGTTTGCAGCATGCTGGTGGGGCTGTGGTCGTCGAGCTTGTCCTCCACCAGCGCGAAGAAGCGGGCAATGGCGGCGGGGTCATAACCGGCCTTCTGCATCAATTCGACGCTGTGCCGGTCGGCGGCGCTTTCGTCGGCGCGTGAATAGGACAAGGCCAGCAAACCGCCGCCCTGCACCAGCACGTCATGGGTGCTGCCACCGATATCGCCGCCGATCAGCATGATCAGCCCGGCAACCCCGGCGGCGCGGTAGAGCTGGCGCAGGCTGTG